>CBDTVL010000027.1:0-23886 GCA_965363755.1 uncultured Sulfitobacter sp. | reverse complement strand
CTGTCCGGACAAGAAGCCACATTCTTGGCCGGCGGTGAATATCCTGTTCCCGTCGCTCAGGATAACGACACGGTTTCCATTGAGTTTAAGCCGTTCGGTATTCAGATGAACTTCATACCGCGCGTTGTAGACGCCGATTTGATCAACCTCGAGATGGCTGCGGAAGTGTCGGCAATTGATCCGACGAACGGCTTTCAGCTCAACGGATTTCAAGTCGACGCGTTTACTGTGCGCCGAACATCAACAACCGTCGAACTGCGCGATGGCGAGAGCTTTGCGATCGCTGGCCTGATGCTTGACGATTTTCAGGACGAAAATTCACAAGTTCCATGGCTTGGTGACGTTCCAGTTCTCGGTGCCCTGTTTCGGAGTGCAGAGTTCCAGCGTAACCAAACCGAACTTGTGATCATTGTCTCGGCCCATCTGGTCACACCCACGCGTGGCGAAGCTTTGGCATTGCCAACCGATCGCGTGACGCCACCAACTGAAAACAGTCTATTCATGTATGGTAATGTTGCTGGCGGTGAGCGCAGAAAACAAAAAGGGGCCGCAGGCGAAGTCGCCAAACAAGACTTTGGCGGTTCTTATGGCTATGTGTTGGACTAGAGAAATGCGGGGACAGATGTATAAAACTGTATCAGCGGCCAGCCTTTTGGCAGGGCTTACAATCCTCTCGGCGTGCGACGGATCTTGGGTCCGCGAGGCAGGGGCTCCTCTTGATAATAATGGCAACTTTGGCCAAGCAACGCTTAATAACAGCTTGATCCAAGAGGATGAGCAGAATTACGCGCTCAACCTAGGCACTCGTTTCGCCTCAGAGGTGCCGACGACCATCAACTTCGAGTTTAACAGCGCGCAGTTGGACCAACAGGCACGTACAATTTTGACCGAACAGGCCAACTGGATCCGTCAGTTCCCGGAAATCCGGTTTCGTGTCTACGGTCACACCGACGCCGTGGGTGGAAACAGCTTTAACAAACGCCTCGGCCAGCGCCGCGCCAATGCGGCTGTCGCTTTTCTGACATCGCAAGGCATCAAGCGCTCACGTCTTGAAGCTGTATCCTCTTTTGGAGAATCACAACTTGTCATCCTATCGCAGGGCCCAGAGCGCCAAAACCGGCGCACAGTGACCGAGGTCACGGGGTTCGTGAAAAGACATCCGACAGTACTGGATGGCAAATATGCTCAGATAATCTATCGCGACTACATCGAAAGTGCCATTCCTCCAACACTTTTGACTGGCGCTACAATCGCAGCAGATGTGGCAGAGTAACCGCCACTTTTCGCCGATCGTTCAAAAAAAACGTACAATTGGATATTTTTAGCCCCATTATTGCCCAGATTGTCCGCAATAGTCTCTCAGTAGGAGAATTGCGTCCGACTTAAACGGATGCGGGTGATCGCAGGATAGCAATATGGGGGCCTTTCTTAGGCTTTTGGTTTGCCCTGCGCCGCCCTTTTGAAGAAAGAGGAATCAAGGCGATGAGTAGTGTAATGCCACAACCCGACGCAAACCCGATTGTGGCCTGTACAGTGAGCCGAGACGTCCAGAACTTTGATCTTCTGATCGAAGATATGGAACTGGCTTTGGGTGAAAACTGGGGCGACTTGGGATTTGCTGAGGCACTGGCGTTCTTTGGCCAGCCCGATGCCGAAAAGCTTGAATTCATTGCGTTAGCGCTCGACGATTCTGACGAGGACAATCTTGTTCTGATGGGTGAAATCATCACTCAGGCCAAGTCCAAGGGCATTAAAGTCATTCTTATCGCAGAGGATGTTACTCCGGCATCGCTGCATCAGTTGTTGCGCCAGGGCGCCGACGAGTTTGTACCCTACCCGCTGCCTGAGCAGGAGTTGCAGGCCGCAATTGATCGAGTTCGCGCGCCAGACAAAGAAGAAACGCCTGCGGCGGTGCAAAGCACGACCCTTTCCGGCAATGACGATTCGAAAGATGGCGCCCTTATCGTTGTGCACGGTCTGGCTGGTGGAACCGGTGCTACTACACTGGCTGTCAACCTTGCCTGGGAGCTTGCAACAACCAGCAAAGAGGATTCGCCAAAAGTCTGTATCCTAGATCTTGACCTGCAATTTGGCTCTGTCGCCACATTCCTCGATCTGCCCCGCCGCGAAGTGGTATTTGAAATGCTTTCAGAAACCTCCAGTATGGACAATGAGGTATTTGGTCAGGCCCTTTTGGGGTACGAGGACAAGCTTCAGGTTCTCACCGCGCCTTCCGATCTTATCCCGCTTGATCTGATTTCCTCGGAAGATGTGGACAGAGTTGTTGCGATGGCCCGCCGCCATTTCGATTATGTGATTGTCGATGTGCCAACAACACTGGTTCAATGGTCCGAAACGCTTTTGCATTCAGCCCATGTTTACTTCGCGATGATAGAGCTCGATATGCGGTCAGCCCAGAACGTGCTCCGCCTGAAACGCGCGCTGCAATCTGAGGATCTGCCATTCGAAAAACTTCGGTTTGCTCTGAACAGGGCCCCAAAATTCACCGACCTAAATGGCAAGAGTAGGGTCAAACGGATGGCAGAAAGTCTGGGAATATCTATTGATCTGCAATTGCCTGACGGTGGTAAGCAGGTTCCACAAGGTGCCGATCATGGCCTACCACTGGCTATGTCAGCGCCCAAGAACCCACTGCGCAAAGAGATTGCCAAATTGGCGGCTTCTTTGCACGAACTCAGCCAGGACAGTCAAAAATCCAACGCTCAGGCAGCGTAACCAGAAGCAGGGGCTTTAACAATGTTCTCCAAGTACAAGAAATCCGGGACCGCTGGTAAACCCGAGGCTGCGGCGAAGTCGAATGTCACGGAAATCATTATGGCAGAGCCTGTTGACGTGATGCCGACGACAATGCGCAGGCCAATCAACGCAGTACCTGCATCTTCCGCACCGATGGACAAAGATCGCAAACGCAAAGAGCGTTTGGGGGATATCAAACTCGAGTTGCACAGCGCTCTGCTGGACAACCTGAACCTCGCGGCACTTGAACACGCAACAGAAGCGGATCTGCGTCAAGAAATCAATTCTATCTCAGCTGAGGTGCTTGAAGAAAAAAGCATTGTCTTGAACCGCGATGATCGTCTGACCCTCAATCAGGAACTCTACGACGAAGTCACCGGCTTGGGCCCTCTGGAGACTTTGCTGAAAGACGAGACCGTCAACGATATTCTTGTCAACGGTCCAAAGCAAATATTCGTCGAACGGGACGGCCAGCTGGAACTGACCGACGTCACCTTCAAAGATGAACGGCATCTGTTGCGCATCATCGACAAAATTGTGAGCGCTGTTGGCCGTCGGGTAGATGAAAGCAACCCGTACGTCGATGCGCGTTTGAAGGACGGTTCGCGGTTCAACGCGATGGTCCCGCCAGTCGCTGTCGATGGCAGCTTGGTCTCGATTCGGAAATTTAAGAAAGACAAGCTCGGCATAGATGACCTAGTGAAATTTGGGGCATTTACAGAAGAAATGGCCGCGTATTTGCAAGCCGCCGTTGCGACCCGCCTGAACATCATTGTGTCAGGTGGTACAGGGTCGGGTAAAACCACCACACTCAACGCGCTGAGTTCATTTATCGACGACAACGAACGCATTCTGACCATCGAAGACACTGCAGAACTTCAATTGCAACAAACCCATGTCGGTCGCATGGAAAGCCGCCCACCCAACGTGGAAGGCAAAGGCGAAGTCAGCCAGCGTCACTGTCTAAAAAACGCTCTTCGAATGCGACCAGACCGCATTATTGTGGGGGAAACGCGTGGCGAAGAAGTCATCGACATGCTTCAAGCCATGAACACAGGCCACGATGGATCAATGACAACCATTCACGCCAACAGCGCCCGCGACGGCGTATCACGACTGGAAAACATGATCGCGATGGCGGGGATCGAAATGCCGCTAAAAGCGATGCGATCGCAGATATCCTCGGCTGTCAATCTGATTGTCCAAGCCTCTCGTCTGCAGGACGGGTCACGTCGAATGACGTCAATCACCGAAATCACCGGCATGGAGGGTGACGTCATCTCAATGCAGGAAATTTTTAGGTATCAGCGGGTCGGTTTGACTCCTGATAATAAAATTATCGGTCACTTTACGGCGACTGGCGTGCGCAGCAACTTCTCCGACAGATTCCGTATGTGGGGCTTCGACCTTCCTCCCCAAATCTTTGAACCGATCGCAGCTGAATAGGGATCAGAGCAATGAGTGCAGATGCAATTATTTATGGCCTTATTTTTGTAGGCGTTTTGGTGCTAGTCGAGGGCCTGTATCTCGTCGCATTTGGCAAATCTATCAGCCTTAACAGCCGCGTGAACCGCCGCCTTGAAATGCTTGAGCGCGGTGCGGGTCGCGAAGAAGTTCTGGCAAAGCTGCGCAAGGAAATGCAGCAGCACATGAAATCGCGGACCATTCCGCTGTACTCGCTGCTGGCCAACAAAGCGCAAAAAGCAGCAATTGCGTTTTCGCCAAAACAACTGATCATGATAATGGCCGGACTGGCCGTCGTCTCGTTTCTTGGTCTGACTATCGGAACCGAGACCGAGCCGCTGGTACGGGCGCTTTTGTCTGTCGCCATCGGAGTTGCGGCTGTCTATTTGTGGGTCTCACACAAAGCTGGCAAGCGTCTCGATATGATCGAAGAGCAACTGCCGGACGCGGTCGAACTCATGGTGCGATCGCTGCGTGTCGGCCACCCGTTTTCGTCCGCCGTGCAGATCGTTGCAAAAGAGGTTCAGGATCCGCTGGGCAGTGAGTTTGGTGTCATTGCCGACGAGAGCGCCTATGGCCGGGATGTTGGTGACGCTCTTAAAGAAATGGCGGAACGCCTTGATATGCAGGATCTGCGGTTTCTTGCGGTCGCTGTGACTATCCAACAGCAGTCCGGTGGTAACCTGGCTGAGATTCTGGCGGGACTTGCCAAGGTGATCCGCGCGCGCTTTCGCCTTTTTCGCCGGGTCAAAGCCATTACTGCCGAAGCAAAGTGGTCTGGCAAATTCTTGTCCGCCTTCCCCCTCATGGCACTTGTCGTGATCAACGTCGGTGATCCTCATTATTATGACGAAGTAAAGGATCATCCTTACTTTATCCCGGCCTGTTTTGTTGTTGGGATATTTCTAACTGTTAACCTCTTGGTCATGCGCGTTCTGACCGACATCAAGGTCTAGGAGATATCGCAATGGAGTTTTTTGGACAAATCGAAGCGCTTCTGACCGGGTCGCTTGGCCAATTCGGTCCCGTCATTGCAATTGGTCTGCTGGGTTTGATCATGATCATGCTGGCAGTGCCTCTGATGCTGCGACAACGCGAAGATCCGCTGGACAAGCTCAAACGCCAGATTAAGGCGCCTGGCACAGAGACTGGCAAGCGCGAAACGCTCCGCCAAGGCAGCCGGAACGTAAAGCTGGATCGATTTGCCGGCTTTCTTGAGCCGCAAAATGTGGCCGACCTGTCCGCGATTCAGCTTAAATTGCGTCAAGCCGGGTATCACACAAAAGATGCAGTTCGGTTCTTCCACTTTGCGCAATTCGCGCTGGGTCTGTTGGGTCTGATTGGTGGGGTCGTTTATGTCACGTTGCTGGGTGGTGGCGAGGGCATGAGCACCCAAAAAATGATGATTTACGCAGTGTCGCCGGGATTGATCGGCTATATGATGCCGAAATACTGGGTGACCCGCCGTGTGGACGCCAGAAAAGAAGAAATCACGTCTGGCTTTCCTGACTCGTTGGATATGATGCTTGTCTGCATTGAGGCCGGTCAGTCTTTGGACCAGTGTATTGTTCGTGTGGCCAAGGAATTGCACGCCAGCTACCCTGCCCTTGCAGATGAGTTTGAGACTGTCGCCCAGGAAATGAAAGCTGGTAAAGATAGGGTCCACGTTCTTAACGACATGGGCGAAAGATGTGGCGTTCAGGACGTGTCGTCTTTCGTAACCGTGTTGATACAATCTGCAACATTCGGGACATCTATCGCTGAGGCGCTGCGGGTTTATGCAAGCGAGATGCGTGATAAACGCGTGATGCGGGCTGAGGAAGCTGCAAACAAATTGCCAACCAAGATGACTCTTGCCACAATGATGCTGACGGTACCGCCACTTTTGATCATTCTCGTCGGACCATCCGTGCACGGGATCACTCAGTTGGGGAAAATGGGAAATTAACGTTTGTCTTAGGAGTACAATCGGGAGAGTTGTTTGTTCTGCTGTCCTTGGTATTGGACTGGCCGCCTGCTCTCCTAGTGACCAGCGTCGTCCGGACGACAGTCCCTTTGCGCCAGGCGTCGACACCCGAAAAGAAACGCAGAATGAGGCCGAGGTCGGGCATCGACTGGTACAGGCTGGTCAATACGAACTGGCAATTGATACCTTCAGTCGCGCCGCGCTGGAGGACGGCTTGACCGCAGAGATCTTGTTGGGGCTGGGCAGCGCCAATCTGGGCCTAGGCCGTTTAGGACAAGCTGAAAAGCTGATGTTGCGCGCCATCGACCAAGACGAAAACTGGCCGGAGGCTTGGAATAATCTGGGTGTTGTTCTGATGGAACAAGGCAAGACGGCAGAAGCTCAGCAGGTTTTTCAGAAGGCCTATGCAATGGACAATGGCAAAAGCGACGCAATCCGGGATAATTTGCGCTTAGCGCTCGCAAAATTCGATAATTCTGATATTAGTGACGTAGAAAACCAAGAATATAAAATGGTGAGACGGGGCAGTGGCGATTTTCTGATCCGTAACACACCATGATCGAGGCCAGAGCAGTAAAAGGACGCAAAAATGCGCCACCCTATTCTTCTATGCATATGCCTGACAGGCGTCGTTGCCGTTTCAGCATGTGAAAAGTCCGGTGATGAAACCGTCGAGCGCGCGTTTCAGGACGTGAATGTCGTGGATGAAACCGATCTTAACGATGTTATGCTGACAGTTGCGGATCCCAACGAAGCCGTGAATTATTTTGCCAAGGCACTCAGCACAAGTCCAGATCGAATTGATTTGCAGCGTGGGCTGGCAGCCTCTTTGATCCGCGCGAAGCGCAGTACGGAAGGCGTCTCGGCCTGGAAAAAAGTGGTCGGAATGGAAGGTGCAACCCCCGCTGACAGCGTTCATCTTGCGGATGCAATGGTGCGCGATGGTGACTGGACAGGCGCCGAAAAGACCCTTGATTCAGTGCCCCCTACTTACGAAACGTTCGAACGCTATCGTCTTGAGGCGATGGTGGCCGACGCAGGTGAAGAATGGTCCAAGGCCGACACATTTTACGAAACCGCCGTTGGTCTTACAACCCGACCTGCAGGCGTGATGAACAATTGGGGCTACTCAAAACTCACACGCGGTGACTATGCGGGGGCGGAACGTCTGTTTGGCGACGCCATCCGTCAGGACAAAGGGCTGTTTACCGCCAAAAACAACCTTGTTCTCGCCCGCGGTGCGCAGCGGAAATACACACTCCCGGTTATCCCGATGGATCAGACCGAGCGAGCGCAATTGCTTCATACAATGGCGCTTTCGGCGATCAAGCAAGGCGATGTGCAAACCGGCAAGACCCTTCTGCGCGAAGCAGTCGAAACCCATCCTCAACACTTTGAAGCGGCCGCAAACTCGCTTCGCGCGCTAGAAGCTGGCTAGGAGATGCAGATTACTGCTGCGTCAGCCTTATGGTTTTTGCCATTTGTGGGGCCTATTTGCTTTTTTGTGATTTTCAATGATTTGCGCGAAATGCGGATCACCAACAAAACGGTACTGGTGCTGACTGGCGTTTTTGTCGTGATCGGTTTGATCGCCTTGCCCTTTGACCAATATCTTTGGCGTCTGGCGCAACTTGTGATCGTCTTGCTGATCGGCATTGTGTTGAATGCCGCGGGCGTCATGGGTGGCGGGGATGCGAAATTTCTGGCTGCGGCCGCGCCTTTTATCGCACTCGGCGATCAACTTATCCTTGGCAAATTGTTTTGCGCCTGCCTGCTTGCAGCCGTGGCGACTCAGCGGATCGCCAAATATTCCGGTCTGCGCCGCCTTGCACCTGATTGGGTCAACTGGGACCAGACCCGCATGTTTCCGATGGGAATGGCCCTTGGGGGCACTTTGGCGATCTATTTGGGGCTAGGGGCGATATTCGGCACCTGACCGGCGTTTTATAGGCCCCATTGCCATATTCTGCCCACATTGCGCAGGCAAAATGACGCAAATTCAGGTCAATCCCGCGTTCTGAGGTAAATTCATGCAGAATAAGAAACACCGCTCGGCACCAGCTATTTCCTGGTTCACATCATGAATATGCAACCATCATCGGTCATCGCGCCGCCCGCACCACGCAGCATCGCCGAAATGCGACTGCCACTTGTGATGATGCGGGACATCCTGCTCAAAACGATTTTCCGCAAAAACGCCGACACGGCCTCTGAAATCGCAAAAGCGATCTGCCTGCCCATCCCAGTGACGCAACAGCTGATTGACGCAGCACGAGATCAGAAATTGATCGAGGCTACAGGAACACTGAACGCCAATAGCGGCAACGAGATGGGCTATCAGTTGACCGATCAGGGCAAAGCACGCGCCCTCGATGCCTTGTCGCAGTCCGAATATTTTGGCGCCATGCCGGTGCCGTTGGATGTTTACCGCGAACAGGTTGAGCGTCAGTCGATCAAGAACATTTCCGTTACCCGCGATCAGCTGACTAATGCCATGGGGCATCTGGTGCTGCCGAATTCGCTGCTGGATCACCTTGGACCGGCGGTCAGTGCAGGTCGCTCGATCCTGATGTATGGTCCGCCCGGCAATGGTAAATCATCGATCTCGAACGGTATCCGCGACGCCCTTGGTGATCGCGTCTACGTGCCGCTGGCGATTGAGTATTCCGGTCAGGTCATTACTGTATATGACCCCATCGTACACTCGGCTGCCAAAGAGCAGGCGGATGACCCAAATTCCCTGCGGCGCAGCGGCAATCGATATGATACTCGCTACATTCAATGCGAAAGACCCACGGTTGTAACCGGGGGCGAACTGACGCTGAACATGCTTGATCTGGTCTACAACCCTAACGCAAAGACCTATCAGGCGCCATTGCAGCTGAAATCCACCGGCGGCATCTTTATCGTGGATGACCTTGGCCGGCAGTCTGAACCGCCTCAGGCATTGATCAACCGTTGGATCGTTCCGCTTGAAGAAAGCAAGGATATCCTTGCCCTGCAATCTGGCGAAAAATTCGAAGTACCCTTCGATACTCTGGTTATCTTTTCCACCAACTTCCACCCAAACGAAATCTTTGACAAAGCCGCGTTGCGCCGGATCTTCTTCAAGATCAAAATCGACGGACCAAACCAGGAAAACTTCCTGAAAATCTTTGCCATGGTGGCGCGCAAAAAGGGCATGCCGCTAAACGAGCCGGCATTGGTGCATCTGTTAAAGGTCAAATATCCGACGATCGACAATGTATACGCCAACTACCAGCCGGTCTTTCTGATCGATCAGATAATCGCGATATGCGAATTTGAAGGTATCCCTTTCCAGATGACGCCTGACCTGATTGACCGAGCATGGGCCAACATGTTCGTGAAAGACGAAGTCATTGTGAAATGATTGGCGTTGCCGGGTGCGGCCGTATGGGCGCCCCTATGCTCTCAGCATTGCGTGCCGCAGGTCTGGATGCTGGCGGTTTCGATATTCGCCCTCCCTCAGAGTTTGGTGTGCTTACACCGGTAATGACCTGTGATGTGGCTGATTTTGCGGCCCGGGTCACGACGCTGATCAGTGTTGTGCGCGACATCGCCCAAACCGACGACGTTCTTGTTGGCGCACAGAGTTTTGCCTCAGCTCCCAATCTGTCGCGAATATTGATCTGCTCCACACTATCGCCGCGCTACGTCAGGTCTTTGCGCGCCCGCGTGCCGGACCACATCACATTGATTGATGCGCCAATGTCGGGGGCCCAGATTGCGGCACAAGAAGCGCGGTTGTCGTTCATGTTGGGCGGTGAGCAGGCCGAATTGGACGCAGCACAACCGATCCTCAGTGCCATGGGGGAACATTTTCACCGCATGGGCCCGTTCGGATCGGGCATGCAGGCAAAAGTGCTGAATAATCTGTTGGCCGCCGGGTCGACCGCAATGACCCGACTGGTGCTCGACTGGGGTGACAAAACTGGATTGGACGAGGCGGCCTTACTTAACCTCATTTCAACATCCTCCGGTCAGAACTGGCTGGCATCGGGCTTTGACGACATCGAATTTGCCCGCGATGGCCATGCCGATGACAACACAATTGGCATTCTGGTCAAAGACATCGACAGTGCGCTTGACTCCGCACCCGAAGGTGCGGACGGGTCTCTGCCCGATTCCGTCCGGGCGGTACTCAAATCAATGCAACCGCGAACCCGCTAAATCTCCTTCGCAAAATGGTCTCCGGCGCTAAACTACTTTTATGACTGAACTACCTCCTGAATTTCACAAGTGGTTCGCCGCCAAAGGCTGGTCCATTCACCCGCATCAACTGGCGATGCTGGCGCGCGCAAACGATCCCGCTCTTTTACTGATCGCACCCACGGGCGGCGGCAAAACACTGGCCGGTTTTCTGCCGACACTTGCCGATTTGGCGCGTGACCCCAAGGCTGGTTTGCACACGCTTTATGTCTCGCCACTAAAGGCGCTCGCGGCAGACATTAAGCGTAATCTGACGACGCCAGTGACCGAAATGGGCCTGCCAATCAGAATCGAGGATCGCACCGGTGATACACCCGCAAGCCGCAAGAAACGGCAACGGGCTGACCCGCCGCACATCTTGCTCACCACACCAGAAAGCCTTGCGCTCCTCACGTCTTATGAAGATGCACCCCGGATGTTTGCTGGCCTAAAACGCGTCGTTGTCGACGAAATTCATGCGCTGGCAGAGAGTAAACGCGGCGACCAGTTGATGCTGGCACTGGCCCGCCTGCAAACGCTGTGCCCCGGCATCAAACGCGTCGGGCTTTCTGCGACGGTCGAGGATCCCGCTGCCATCGCCCATCTGCTTGCCCGACATCCTGATCCCTGCGAAATCCTGTTGGCTGACCCCGGCCCTGCCCCCGATATCCAGATGTTGGAAACGTCGCAAAAACCACCTTGGTCAGGGGGCGGTGCAGCTTATGCCATTACCGCTGTGCTGGACCAGATCAAATCCCATAATACCACACTGATCTTCCACAACACCCGCGCGCAGGCCGAGATTTTCTTTCATAATCTGTGGCTTGCCAATGATGATGGCCTGCCCATCGGCATTCATCATGGCAGCCTTGACCGCCTTCAACGCGAACGGGTCGAAGGCGCCATGGTGCGCGGAGAGTTGCGCGCAATCGTGTGCACCGGCAGCCTTGATCTGGGCATCGACTGGGGTGACGTGGATCTGGTCATTCAGATCGGGGCGCCCAAAAACGTTAAACGGTTGGTGCAGCGGATCGGTCGGGCCAACCACCGCTACAATGCGCCGTCAAAGGCGTTGCTGGTGCCGGCAAATCGATTTGAAGTTGTTGAATGTGTGGCCGCGCTTGATGCGGTCAAGGCAGGCGAATTGGACGGCGACCCCCGTGGCCCCGGCCCGCGCGACGTGCTGTGCCAGCACATTCTGATCTCAGCCTGTGCCGGACCAATCAACCCTGGCGCATTGTTCGAGGAAGTTACCAGTGCCGGGGCATATTCGGCCCTGACACGGTCTGAATTTGACACCTGTCTCGCGTTCTGCGCCACCGGAGGTTATGCCTTGCGCGCCTATGACCGATGGCAAAGGCTCCAGCAGGATGCCGATGGATTATGGCATCTGCGTGATCCGCGCGCAGCGCAGCGCATTCGCATGAACATCGGAACCATACAGGATACGGACACGCTCAAGGTCCGTCTCAAACGCGCCCGCGGCGGCAAACCTCTGGGCGAAATCGAGGAAGGGTTTGCGGCCTCACTGACGTTAGGTGACACGTTCCTGATTGGCGGACAGATCGTGCGCTACGAAGGCCTGCGCGAGATGACTGTCGAGGTCACAAGACGGGCTGACAAGAAACCCAAAATCGCAACATTCATGGGCACAAAATTTTCCACGTCAACCCAGTTGTCCCAACGTATTCTTTCTCTCTTCCAACAGGATAGCTGGCCAAACCTGCCCTCACACACGGCTGAGTGGCTTACCCTTCAACGCACGCTCTCCAAACTCCCAGAACCCAATCGGCTGCTGATCGAGAGCTTTCCGCAGGACGGGCGGGCTCATACTTGCGTCTACGGCTTTGCAGGACGCAATGCGCAGCAGACGCTTGGCCTTTTGCTGACCAAACGGCTCGACGAATTGGGGCTCAACCCGCTGGGGTTTGTCGCCACAGATTACGCAACTCTGATCTGGGGGCTGGATGTTCTGGATGACCCTGCCCCGCTCTTTGACATTGAGGCGCTGCATAGCGGGCTGGAAAACTGGCTGGCTGGCAACGCTGTGATGAAACGGACGTTCCGGGCCAGCGCAACCATTGCCGGGCTGATCGAACGCAACACACCTTCCGCAAAGAAGTCCGGGCGGCAGGCCACGTTCAGCTCGGATATTCTGTATGACACGCTGCTCAAATACGATCCCGATCACCTGATGCTGCAAATCACCAGACAAGAGGCCCTGCGCGGTCTTGTCGACTTTGACCGGATCAAAGATATGGCGCGGCGGATTGAGGGGCGGATCGATCATGTTCATCTCCCGCATGTCTCGCCTCTTGCAGCCCCCATGTTCCTTGAAATGGGCAAGGTCCCAATCAAAGGTTCTGCTGAAGAGAAGGTGCTGGCCGAAGAGGCAGCCGCCCTGATGCAGGCGGCCGGATTGCGGGCCTGACCTCACCCGGATCTCTCATCTGTCGCATGTCGGACCACGCGGTGTTTTGCTCTTGCTCCGCCTTGGCGTTCCTGTTTTGTCTGAACCATGGACGGTTATGATTTTACCCTTGCTGGTGCACCGCTGACCGCTTTGGGATCGGGGGCGCTATGGTGGCCTGATCAGCGATTGCTGTGCGTGTCAGATCTGCATCTGGGCAAATCCGAACGGATTGCACGACGTGGGGGAACTGCACTGCCACCTTATGACACCCGCGACACGTTGAACCGCCTGGCCGCAGATCTGGCGCGATGCAACGCAGCAACTGTGGTGTGCCTAGGGGACAGCTTTGATGACGTTCAGGCCGCGCATGCCCTGCCCGAGGAAGAGCGGCTGTGGATCGTAAAACTGCAGGCCGGGCGACGTTGGGTCTGGATTGAAGGCAACCATGATCCGGGTCCAATTAACTTGGGCGGCAGCCATCTTGCCGAACTGCCTGTGCCACCGCTCACCTTTCGCCACATAGCCCAAAGCGGGTCCTGTAGCGAGGTTTCCGGGCACTATCACCCCAAGGCAATTATCAAGACAAGATTCAAGACTATCACCCGACCGGCGTTCCTGCTGGATGCGGACAGGGTGATATTACCCGCGTACGGGACCTATACCGGCGGTCTGGCGAGCACCGACAAGGCTCTGGTAAATCTCATGCGAACAGAAGCTCTTGCAGTTATGACTGGACCAACACCGCACGCAATTCCAATGCCAAGGTAATGTACTGGCATCAAATGAGACCCACCTCCTCGAGATTTTCGCGGTACTTTCGACTGACGGGCACCACATCCCCATTTATCAACCGTACGGTCGTTTTGGGGCCATTTTGCTCTACGGCTTCAACAGCATCTGCAACAACCCAGTGCGAGCGATGTGTGCAATATCCTAATATTTCGCCCATTTCATTTATCGCGTCACCAAATCGCATGCGTATTGTGAATGTTTGGCGTGAGGTCACTACCTCGACAAAATGGTCCCGCACCGAGATACGCATTATCGGCCCAACGAAATCATCCGGCAATCTCCGTAACAATTGTGGCAGCGGTTTCGTAACAGGTTCGGTCAGATACGAAACCTCTTCGATTCCCGGAATGAGGCGGCATAGTACAAACACGGCAGTGGACAATGCCGCCACATAGAACACAACTTCTGCAATATTGGGCGGAACATCTTGAAAGGGCGGCAACAGGAGAATCGTTAGCAGGTAGACAATCGGTGAAAACGTCACCGTCATCGTGACAATCGACAATATGTCCTGCTTGATCGGCTCATCCGCCGGGAATTTTGACCGGCTAAAAATACGCACAGACGCACCAATAATGATGGAAATCCCAATGACGCTGCCCCAATAGGCCAACCGCACAAAATAAGGCAGGTTCTCAAATGTACCGAATGGCCCCGACAATGACACCGACATAGAACCAATGAGCCAGATCGCCATAGGGGCTGGTGCCGCCAACCTCAAAAAGAAATCTCTCAACTTTGCCCCATTTCTTTTGTCATAGACTCCAATTAGACTTAACAATTGTTAAAATTAGCTGAATGTTCACAATTGGATAGGTGTGGTTTTCCGCACTTTCCCCCTGCCGCACTTTGGCGTCAGACTATAGAAATCACACCCCGCCAAGGCTATGATATGAACAAATCAATGATCAAAAAAATTCAGTCCAGCTTTGACGCCCAGTCAATGATGTACACTTTGGGGGCGTCTCTGGCACATGTGTCAAAAGGCCGTGCGATCATTTCAGCCCCAATACGCGAAGGGTCGCGCCAACAACATGGTTTTGCCCATGCCGGGATGACATTTTCATTGGGGGACAGTGCGGCAGGTTACGCCGCTCTTAGTGTGATGGCACCCGAAGATGAGGTGCTGACGGCTGAGATGAAGATCAACTTGCTTGCGCCGGCTGATGGCGACGTCATGCGCGCCACCGGTCGGGTTATAAAGCCCGGCCGCAGACTTATCGTTGTCAGCGCAGAAGTTCACATGATCACAGAGGGGGTCGAAACGCTGATCGCTGTGCTGCAAGGCACCATGGTACCTCTGGCCGGCGCCGCGCCTTAACCAGTTACGCGGTGAGCCCCTCTGGCTCAGGCAGGTCATTTGCGCGGCAGCAGGCCGTCACCGTGTTGGCCAACAGACACGCAATTGTCATGGGTCCGACACCACCTGGAACCGGCGTGATCGCACCTGCCACTGCAGCGCAGCTGTCGTAGTCCACATCCCCCACAAGACGGGTTTTGCCCGCGCCTTTTTCCGGTGCATCTATCCGGTTGATGCCCACGTCGATGACCGTGGCGCCCGGCTTGATCCAGTCGCCCGGCACCATCTGCGCGCGGCCAACAGCCGCCACAACGATATCTGCGCGGCGAACAACATCCGGCAGGTCTTTGGTACGGCTATGCGCGATGGTAACCGTGCAACTGTCGCCCAAAAGCAATTGCGCCATTGGTTTGCCAACAATGTTGGAACGACCAATGACAACCGCGTCCAACCCACTCAAAGAGCCGTGGTGATTGCGCAGCATCATCAGGCATCCCAGCGGCGTGCACGGCACCATCGACTTTTGCCCGGTGCCAAGCAGGCCGACATTTGAGACATGGAACCCGTCGACATCTTTGGCAGGGTCAATCGAGTTGATGACCAGATCTTCGTCTACATGTTTGGGCAGGGGCAATTGAACCAAAATGCCGTGGATGGTTGCGTCGTTGTTAAGCTGATCAATAAGAGCAAGCAAATCGGCCTCTGACGTCTCGACGTCGAGCTTGTGTTCCACCGATTTCATACCAACTTCGACGGTCATTTTGCCTTTGGAGCGCACATAGACCTGCGACGCCGGGTCTTCCCCCACAAGCACCACAGCCAGCCCGGGCGTGATCGCATGGTCCGCTTTCAGAGCCGCAACATGCTGTGCCACTTTTTCCCGCACAGTCGCGGCAAAGGCTTTTCCGTCAATGATCGTCGCTGGCATCTTATGCTCCTGTTATCTTTTAAAATTGACCCGGTGGGCCCATGATTTACCGTCGCTGATGACCAGCTCATCAAACTGCAGCAGCTGCAGCAGATCATAGAAGGTGACAACATATTGCAGGTCTTCCTGACGGAAAAAGCCGCCACTCCGCACACTCACAGTAAGCTGCCCCAAAAGAGCGCGTGCGCGGTAAAGTGTTGCAAATATTTCGTCGTCCAACCCAATCAGGATTAGCGTTGTGGAACTTTCGCCTTTGGCAAAGAACACAAAACGCGGGCTTTCCGGAGCTGCTAGCTGCGCCGCTGTCAACACATTGACAAAATCAACGCGGACAGCCTTGCTGGCACCCTCACTGGCACGCACTACACGATCGAATGTCTCTTCTGACGAGACTTCGGGGTAATAATATCCTGCATAGCGATCCTGCGCCGCGACGGTGCCTGCGACAGTACATGCAAAAAACAACGCAAAAAGGGCGGCAGTCAATCTGGTCATTTTAGTCTCCTTTGATGTCATGACGTACTGTGTGCTGGCGGCAATGCCGGGGGGCAACCCAATTCCGCTGCCCCCACCCACACATCGCTGTGATGTCATGACCCTAGAACAATCCTTCGATTTCCCCATCTGCGTTCAGCTTGATCGCTTCGGCTGACGGCGTGCGCGGCAAACCCGGCATGGTCATGATCTCGCCACAGATGGCGACGACAAAGCCAGCCCCCGCACTCAGGCGCACCTCACGTACCGGCACGCTGAACCCCGTCGGTGCACCACGGCGCTCGGGATCGGTGGTAAAGCTGTACTGTGTTTTTGCCATACAAACCGGCAAGTTACCGTAACCCTGCGCTTCCCAGTCTTTCAGCTGATTGCGGATTTTCTGATCAGCCAGCACCTCATCAGCGCGATAAATGCGCTTGGCAATGGTGTCGATCTTGTCAAACAAGCTCATCTCATCGGGGTAGATTGGCGCAAAGTTTGCCATGTCTGCATCTGCAATTTCGGCGACCCGGGTGGCCAGATCGGCAGAGCCTTCGCTGCCCAGTTCCCAATGACGTGATAAGATCGCTTCTGAGCCCTGAGCTTCGACGTAGTCTTTGACCGCCTGGACTTCGGCATCGGTGTCCGTGACAAAATGGTTGATCGCCACAACCACTGGAACACCAAAGCTCTTGATATTCTCGATGTGGCGGCCAAGGTTCGGGCAGCCTTTTTCGACTGCACTAACGTTTTCAGCCCCAAGATCAGCCTTGGCCACGCCGCCATTCATTTTCATCGCCCGAACGGTTGCCACGATGACAACGCAGGACGGCGCAAGGCCGGCTTTGCGGCATTTGATGTTGAGGAATTTCTCGGCCCCAAGATCCGCGCCAAACCCAGCCTCGGTTACAACATAATCCGCCAGTTTCAGGGCGGTTGTGGTTGCGATGACAGAGTTGCAGCCGTGCGCGATATTGGCAAACGGTCCGCCATGCACAAAGGCGGGATTGTTTTCCAGCGTCTGCACCAGATTGGGCTGCATTGCGTCTTTCAGCAACACGGTCATCGCGCCGTCTGCCTTGATGTCGCGCGCATAAACCGGTGTCCGATCACGGCGATAGGCCACGATCATGTCACCCAAACGTTCTTCCAGATCAACAAGGTTGTTGGAGAGGCACAGGATGGCCATCACTTCGGAGGCAACAGTAATGTCAAACCCGGCCTCGCGCGGGAAACCATTGGCCACACCGCCAAGGCTACAGGTGATCTGGCGTAAGGCGCGGTCATTCATGTCAACGACGCGGCGCCACACGACCCGGCGCGTGTCGATCTCAAGCGTGTTGCCCCAATAGATGTGGTTATCGATCATCGCTGACAGCAGATTGTGGGCAGAAGTGATTGCGTGGAAGTCGCCAGTAAAGTGCAGGTTCATCTCTTCCATCGGCACAACTTGCGCAAGACCACCCCCCGCAGCCCCGCCTTTCATGCCAAAATTCGGACCCAGTGACGCTTCGCGAATACAGACAGCCGCGTTTTTGCCGATGCGGTTCAGGCCATCACCCAGACCCACAGTAGTTGTTGTCTTGCCTTCACCCGCCGGTGTTGGATTGATCGCCGTGACAAGAATAAGCTTGCCGTCTTTACGCCCCTGAACCGAATTGATGAACGACTGGCTTACCTTCGCCTTGTCGTGGCCGTAGGGGAGTAAATCGTCGCTGCTGATTCCCAGCTTGGCGCCAATCTCCTGAATTGGTTTCTTTGACGCCTCACGCGCGATTTGGATGTCGGTCTTAAAGCTCATGGGATTCCCTTTTGGCGGCAGTGCTAACGTCTTCGCTCCCTGTCTGATAACGGTCACTGCTGTCAAAACAGATCGCATTTCCGACATATCCGCCGTTAAGAACGTCGGAGCGCCGCTCGTGCGCTTCTTTTTGGAAACACTTGCAGCCCAAAGGAGCCTAGGCTCGCGCTGCGTCCAGATGCGGCCAGACCGGTTGGTCCGGAACATGAAGAGTGATAGCGTCGCCGACGCGCAACATTCCTTCACGTTCGACCCATGCCGTCACGCCGCGTAGCCCCTTTGCCGCGCCTTTGAAAGCCTTGCCGTAGCCCGGCACGTCCTTTTCGATCTCTTTTCCGGGGTAGATACAGGGGCGGTTTTCCATGTCGACAGCCAGCGAAGTGCCCTCTTCCGTCTGCAGTCGTGACGCCGGTGGCACGTGGGTGAAATTCGGGATGCCTTTGATCACCATGGTTGCCCCGAGCCAAACCGGATCAAGTGACGTAACCCCCATCTTTGTGGCAATCACATCCAGATCTTCGGCTGAAAGGATCGAAAACTGACGCACATTGCGGATCGTGGTTCCAGGTTTGTATTGCGCGCTAGTCCGCACACATGCAGGTCGCGTCAGGCCGCCATGGCGTTCCCCTTCGATGCCCGCAAAGCCTGCAAAAGCCTCCGGCAGTGCCATCGCCCTGACATCCTCGCCATCAACCGGCACTCGGCCCAGCCATGTTATTGTGGCGGTAAAAGATGTAGGTTTGAGTGCAGGCATGACGGGTCTCCGATGATTTCGCGCACTTTGCCGAGCTATTGAGCCAGCATCAACCCACTCAGCGGTGGTTTTCTCTTTTGAATCCGATGCGCCGAACCGGTCAGCGCAAAAACAGCCAAATTACTTCAGCCAAAGCTGTTGCGCCCTCGAAACAGTCAATCCGGCTCACTTCCGCGTTCGTATTTCACGATCAAGGGCAGGCTTGGTTCGGGCGCCAATGTACCAAGAAAATGCCGCGCTTACTTTCTGTCCGCAGGCTGACGATCAGGGCGGTTAATATCTTGCTACAAATCTCGTGTTGTTGACAGAAGACCATATCGGGGCACAAACAAAAAAACCCGAAACCAATTACGGGTTCCGGGTTTCAATCTGTTCAGACCAAGAAACGTTCACCCAGAAGGTTCTGGCTCCATTCCACCGTCGGCCTTTGGCGTCTTGCGGGCCTTCGCTTTTGGAATAGCTGTCACGCTGGGCGCGCTGCCTTCGTCCGGTTTGTCGTCCTCGTCCGGATCAACATGAGGAGGCTCGCCATTAATCACGCGCTTTATCTCATCGCCAGTCAATGTTTCGTATTCCAGCAAGCCTTGTGCCAAACGCTCAAATTCTTCTGCGTTGGCTTCGATGATCTTGTAGGCGCCATCATAGCCTTCTTCGATAAAACGTTTTACCTCTGCTTCGATCATTTCCTTGGTCTTCGTCGAGACCGAGAACCCAGCGGTGTTGCCGGAATAACCGTCATGAGCCTCTGAATAATCGATATTGCCGACTTTGTCGGACATGCCCCAACGCATCACCATCGCTCGCGCCAGCGCGCTTGCCTGCTGGATATCGCCGGCCGGACCACTTGACACAGAGTCAGCGCCATACTTGAAGATTTCAGCCGCCTTACCCGCCATCGTCATGGTGATTTTTTCGCGCGCTTCGTCCTTGAACATTTGCAATTTGTCCATTTCAGGCAGCGACACAACCATCCCCAGCGCACCGCCGCGTGGAATGATGGTTGCTTTGTAAACCGGGTCGGTTTTGGTCAGTTTCATACCAACAATGGCATGCCCGGCTTCGTGATAGGCAGTCTTTTCCTTTTGGTCCTTTGTCAGAACCATCGAGCGTCGTTCTGCCCCCATCATCACCTTGTCTTTTGAATGTTCAAAATCTTCCATCGTGACAAACCGACGGCCGAAGCGGGCCGCCATCAGAGCTGCCTCGTTCACCAAATTCGCCAGATCAGCTCCGGAAAATCCGGGGGTGCCGCGCGCGATAATGCGCAAATCCACATCTGGGCCCAGCGGTGTTATTCGTGCATGAACCGCCAGAATTTTTTCGCGACCTTTAATGTCAGGGTTCGCAACCGTAACGAGACGGTCAAACCGGCCCGGACGCAGCAGCGCTGGATCGAGCACATCTTTGCGGTTTGTCGCGGCGATGATGATCACACCCTCGTTCGCTTCAAAGCCATCCATTTCGACCAACAGCTGGTTCAGAGTCTGTTCACGCTCGTCATTGCCGCCGCCATAACCGGCACCCCGGTGACGGCCCACAGCATCGATCTCATCAATAAAGACAATGCAGGGCGCGTTTTTCTTGGCCTGCTCAAACATATCGCGGACACGGGACGCGCCCACGCCGACAAACATCTCAACAAAATCCGAACCTGAGATGGTGAAGAATGGCACACCCGCCTCACCTGCGATGGCCCGTGCGAGCAGCGTCTTACCGGTGCCCGGAGGGCCCACCAAAAGCGCCCCTTTGGGAATTTTGCCGCCAAGCCGCGAGAACTTCTGCGGATTGCGCAGAAATTCAACGATTTCTTCGAGTTCTTCTTTGGCCTCGTCAATGCCGGCGACATCGTCAAAAGTCACGCGACCATGTTTCTCGGTCAGCATTTTGGCCTTGGATTTGCCAAAGCCCATCGCGCCGCCTTTGCCACCGCCTTGCATCCGGTTCATGAAATAGACCCAGACACCAATCAGCAGAAGGAACGGAAGCAAAGACATCAGGAATGTCTGAAATCCCGATTGTTCTTGTTGTTCCGCCCGGAAAGGAATGTTCGCGTCGGTCAACAACCCGGTAATTTCTGCGTCTTGTGGTTTGATTGCAACGTAGCTCTGGCCATCGCTGCGCTCAAACCGAACTTGTTCGCCATCCAGCGTAACCTTGGTAACTTCGCCCGCCCCAACCGCGCCGACAAAATCGCTGTAGCTCATCTCACGGCTTTGCATCGTGGTGCCGGTGCCACTGAACATATTGAACAGTGCAAGAATCAGAAAAAACAGACCGACCCAAAACACGACATTACGTAGGTTACCCAAGGAAACTCTCCTATTAAATCGAACGCGTCATGCTCTTATCACGCGACCACTAGTCTAAGATAGAGATCATAACGGTTTCTTCAATGCGATAATAACGTTGCAAAGAACTCTTCGCCGCTGTGCGACAAGGTTGCAGTCCAGCCCGCCGCTCGTCCAGCAAGAGGGGCAGACACCAGATCGTCGCCATGCCAGACCGCCGGAGAGGCAAGCAGTGCAGCGCGCGGCTTGCCGGTGTGCTTCCAATCAGGGCACATCGCAAGCCCATGCGGACCAAGTGCCTGGACAACAAGATCCCGAGAATTGTCGTCATCAACAGGCTGGAGGACGGGGGCCTCCAGACGCCAGCGATTGTCCCATAGTTCATCGGGCAATACAGTGAGTGCGCGGACCGCATTATATTCACGGCTGATCCACAATGCTGCTTGGTGAATCGACACGATACAGCCACCAAGCGTACTAGGCTGTCTGGCCCGAGCCGCCTTGATCAATTCTGCAACGGCTGAGCGCCGGGGTTTGTATTCCGCACCGCTGACCCACATCACCGAGCCTACCACCAATCGACGAGCGATCTCATTTGGCAATGTACGAAACCGTCTGAGACAGATGACAATATCTCCGTCATCAACTCTCGCAATCTCGCCTGCGGCCAAAAAACTATACCAATCAAGCGCTTCACGCGCCTGCCCCATCTGTTCCGCGACCCGTGTTAACACGGGTGTAGTGATGCCCAGCGGTGCCAGTACATCCATCGCCTGACGTATTTTGATCCGGTCAAATTGGGGGTCGAAATTGCTCGGGTCCTCTGACCAGCTCAAATCATTCTGAATCAGATAGTGACGTAACTCGGTGCGCGAAATGTCCAGCAATGGACGAATTAATGTGACGCCATTCTCCAAACGTCGCGCTTGCATGGCGGCAAGGCCGTCCACACCGCTGCTTCGCGCCAGACGCATCAGAACTGTTTCAGCCTGATCATCCGCCGTATGCCCAAGTGCCAGAAATGAGATGCCTTTTGATTGGGCCCAATCAGTCATCATCCGGTAACGTGCACGTCGGGCCTGATCCTGCAGATTGCCGCTGCCATCCCAATCCGTCCAGCGCAAAGTCTCGTGGGGTACAGACAACGACCTCGCTAGTATCGCGACTTCCTGCCCCTCCTCAGCAGAGTTTGCGCGCAGGCCGTGATCAACGGTAATCGCGTAAAGTTGAACGTCGCGGCTGGCACAATATTCGGCCAAGAGATGCAGCAAGGCAACGGAATCGCCGCCGCCTGAGACAGCAACAGCCAACCGAGTCGGTGGGCTTGGTGTAAAATGTGAAGAGATGCGACCGATCAAGTGCGAATGCACCTGCGCCTGAGCCCTTTTCTGGGCCTTCCGGCTCAAGGGCACCCCAGATTGCGCTTTTGCGCCTCTGCTTCCGTCACAGCGGGTGCAGTCGGAAACCGCACCGCTACTTCCGACAGCGTCACGCAGGCTTCAGTCGTTTGCTTCAGGCCGCCAAGCGAAGTGCCAAGCTTGACAAGGGCGTCAGGGGCCAGAGGACCTGTCGGATCGCCACTAAAACTTTCGAGATAAGCTCGCGCCGCATCACGAATATTGCCTGCCCCCTCCAACGCCTTGCCGCGATTCAACGCAGCTTCAGCGGCAAGCGGCCCACCTGGATAGGACTGGCTGAAGGCCGCGAACTGGTCCGCCGCAGACTGAAAGTTGCCAGCGGCCAATGTCTCAGAGGCTTTGTCAAAATCGGCCTGCTCGCTCATCGCAAGTTCGGTTGTCGGTTCGGAGGGTGTTGTGGTCGGCAAACCCGTTGCTGGCAGCGGTATATCTCCACCGCCCAATGTTGTCGTCTCGCTCAGAGTACTGAGATCACCGCCTTCAAGCTCGACCAGGCGAAACTCCAGATCGCCAATCCGGTTTGTGCCGTCACTGACGACGCGATCAACACGAAATTCCAACTGTTCGGTCTTCGAGGTCAGTCGCTGCAATTCAGTCTCGATGGCATTGATCCGATCCAGCATCGTCCCGCCCGATGTCTCCACGCTGGGTGAACCCGTCGTTGATAGTTCACGTTTGAGGCGCTGCATATCCACAAACAAAACACTCAGTTCCTGACGGATGTCTGCGAGGGTCTGATCCTGCTGCGCCGCTGCAAAATGCGGTATCATAAGACTACCGCAAACTAACGTGACCAGAGCTATGGCGCGCATATCAACTTATCCTGTCAATCCGCTGGACAGCACAGTCACAGCCCGACGGTTCTTGGTATAGCAGGTCTCGATACTGCAAATTTCAATCGGTCGCTCTTTGCCGTAGCTCACAACCTTTAAACGGTTGCCGGCGACACCGCGAGAAATCAGGTACTCGCGGACGGAATTTGCCCGCCGCGCGCCCAATGCAAGGTTGTATTCACGTGTTCCCTGTTCGTCCGCGTGGCCTTCGATCACAGCAATATAGTCGCTATTGGTTGTCAGCCATGTGGCCTGTCCATCCAGCACACTGACATAGTCTGGCGAGATGCTGGATTGATCAACGGCAAACAGCACACGGTCGCCTACGCTCTGTTGAAAATAGGCGGAAGATGTCGGATCAGAGGCGCTGCCCGCGACCCCGGTTCCTGCGCCGTTCACGCCACTCCCGTTGCCATTTCCGAAACTGCTTGGGTTGGTACAGGCGGCCAGCGCCAGTCCCGCCATCAAGATCATAGCTTTTGTCATTTT
>CBDTVL010000026.1:0-23997 GCA_965363755.1 uncultured Sulfitobacter sp. | reverse complement strand
TTGGTCATCTGGTTGAAGTAACGGCTGAGCATCGCAATTTCGTCATCGCCGTCTTCTTCGAGCACCTGCACATCCAGATCCCCGGCGCCAACCCGTTGCGCCGCCCCCGCCAGCCTGCCTACGGGGCGCGACAAACGCTCTGCAAACCACAGGCCCAACCAGATCGCTGCAAGAATCAGGATGACTGCAAACCCCAGATAAATCAGACCAAACTCAAACAGAACGCGCCCCCTGTCTGCCTCAAGCTGTTGATAAAGGCGCACGGTTTCTTGGGTATCGTCCAAAAGGTTCAGAATTTCGCCGTCGACTTCACGACTTACAAACAGGAAGCGGTCGACAAACGCATCCATTCGGACCAGTGCGCGGAACTCGTTGTTGCTCCAGTCCTCTATGATCAGCAAACCGTCAATGCTGGCCTCATCAATTTGGGCAGGTGTTGGTCGATCAAAGTCGAACAGATAAGAGCGCTCTCCCCGGGTCCGGATTTCACCCGTACCATCAATGACATAAGCCTCTCGCAGCCCGCGTTGGATCTGACCCTGGCCTTGTGTCAGAACCTGGCGCAATTCGGCGTTGTCCATAAAGACCAGTCGCTGACGTTCGCGATTGATAAACCGAGCAAGCGCTTGAGCATCCTCGGCAAGGTCTTCTTTTTGCTCACCTTCGTAGGCCTCGGCAGCGGCCAGAGAGTTACCAACGACCTGACGGACCCGGTCCGAGAACCACCCCTCAAGACCGATGTTGACAGTCAGGACGGCAAAAACCGCTACTGTTACCGTGGGAATAAGCGCCAGCAGCGCAAAAACGCCCGTCAGGCGGAGATGCAGGCGAGAGCCCGCCGATTTTGCCCGCCGAGCTGCGATCAGGCGCGCGACCTGACCCAACACCAATGCAGCGACAACCAGAACGTAAACCAGATCAGCCAGCAGAATTAGCCGCAAATACGGCGACCCCGAACCAAGTTCAAACGGCCCCAGTATGAGAAATGTCGCGATGGCAAGGGCCGGACCGAGCACAACCAGACCAAGCGTCGCCGCGTTCTGAACGCGCCGCATCCGCCTCAACCGGGCGAACTTGATCCAATGGCTATCGCGTGACCTAGTTGCCACCCGCGCTTTCCTTACTGATGTGCTGCCTGCGCAGCGTACCGCTATATTATGTGGTCCTGATCCGGCACTGACGCGGGATGGCCACGGTTATGTGGCGGTTTTACATCAATTTACGGCGCCTTGTCACCTCAATATCCAGTTCAGTGATCTTCTTGCGCAAAGTATTGCGATTGATCCCGAGCAAATCGGCGCATTTTGCCTGATTTCCGCTGGTTGCTTCCAGCGCAATTTCAATCAAAGGGGCTTCGACCTCCCGCAAGATTCGCCCATACAAGCCGGACGGCGGCAACATATTCCCGTGCAGGTCAAAGTATCGCCGCAGGTGCCGCGCTACAGATGCGGTCAGCTTTTCAGTGTCTCCGCCACCAATCACAGGCTCAATCTCGGGTTGACTGCCCAATACCTGCTCGACTTCGGCGCGCGTGATCTGCTCTGCGCGGCTGGTCAACACAAGACTGCGGATGGCATTTTCCAACTGGCGCACATTTCCCGGCCAGCTATAGGCGCGAAACAGCTCACCAGCCGCCTCCGAGATCACGCGACCGGGCGCTCCACCTTGTTCGGCGCGGGCTAAAAAGTGCTCAGCCAAAAGCGGAATATCGTCAACCCTGTTGCGCAAGGGCGGCACGATCAGGGTCGCGCCGCTGAGCCGATAGTACAGATCCTGGCGCACGCGACCATTCTCAAGACCTGCGGCAAGGTCGCTTTGGCTGGTGGCCATGAAGCGCGGGACTGTGTCGCTCACCGAGTCCATCATGCGCACAATTCGGGCCTGAAGCTCGCTGTCAATGTCGCCGATCTCCTCAATCAGCAGCGTGCCACCTCGCACCCGCGCCAGGGCTTTGGCAGGGCCTTCCAGATCCTGCAGATCATTGGCATTCACGGTGACAAACGGCAGCGTTCGGCGGTCGGAAAAGTCATGAATTGCACGTGCTATCAGAGATTTTCCGGTGCCCGATTCGCCGCTAATCAAAACCGGCAGGTCCGTGTTCGTGACCCGCGCAACCAGCCGGTAAAGCGCCTGCATCACGTGTGTACGCCCGACCAGCGGCAAGTCATCAGGCTGATCTTCGTGTGGCATCTGGCGCGTGGGTCCACGTTGCCTGAGATCCAATGCGCGGGCGGTGCGTTTCATCAGATCAGGCAGATCAAACGGCTTGGGCAGATAATCATACGCATCCGCTTCGGCAGCCTGAATGGCTGTCATGATCGTGTTTTGGGCTGAGATAACAATGACCGGCATGCCCGGACGGTCCAGCGCAATCTTGGGCAGCATTTCCAGCCCATTGCCGTCAGGCATGGCCACATCCGTGATCACCACATCACCTTTGCCTTCGCCGACCCACCGCATCAGAGTCGTTAGCGAAGATGTTGCGTGCACCTTACACCCGGCCCGTGTCAGGGCTTGCGTCAGGACGGTGCGGATTGTCCGGTCGTCGTCGGCCACCAAAACTGTACCATCCATCTATTTATTCCTTCTCATTTTGCGTCGCGCGGGACAGAGACAGGCGAAAGGCCGTGCGCCCGGGCACAGACGACACCGAAATCCATCCATTGTGGTCCGAGATGATTTTGCTGACCAGCGCAAGGCCCAGTCCGGTGCCATTTTCGCGCCCCGATACAAACGGATCAAAGATATCGTCCTTAATATTGTCTGGCAGGCCCGGTCCGTCATCTATGATCTCGATCTGCAACGGCAGCGAATGCCCGGAACCGTCACTGCGGCGCAGCCGGAACGAGTGTTCATAAAAGCTGCGCAATCGGATCTTCCCGCCTGCCGTTCCGGCAGCTTCCGAAGCGTTCTTGAGCAGATTGAGTACAACCTGTTGCAACTGATCTGGATCGGCGTTGGCGGCGGGCAGAGACGGATCGTAATCTTCCACAATGGTCATATTTGCCGCAAAACCCAACAAGGCAGAGCGCCGGGCGCGATCCATCACGTCATGGAGGTTGACTGGTTGGAAATCAGGCGGGCTGAGATTGCCGAATTGCTCAACTTGTTCCAGAAGTTTCACGATCCGGCGGCTTTCTTCAACGATAAGGTCAGTCAGTTCTAAGTCTTCAGCATTCAGATTCATCGACAGCAGTTGCGCCGCCCCGGTTATGCCCGCGAGCGGATTCTTAATCTCGTGCGCCAGCATTTCGGCCATACCGATGGCTGATTTGGCCGCCGACTTGACCGAATGGCTTTGGGTTATCCGCCCGGCCATCTCCCGAGGCGAGATCATCAGGATCATTTGCCCCGGATGACCAACTAGCGGGGCGATCTGCAGCCCACATTGCAGCGGCGGCCGGGCTCCGGAGCCAACATCGACGTCATTCACAAACAGCGGTGTGCCGTGTTCACGGGCCCGGAAAAATGCCTCTTCAAGCGGCGCATCAACCGCAATCTGATCCCAAACTGGCGTGCCCTTGACGGTCTTCTCTGAGGCGTTCAGAAAGCCTTCGGCAGCCGAGTTCAGATCTACTATTTCATTTGTCTCGTTGATCAAAAACGCAGGAACCGGCAATGATGCCCAGATAGATTTGTCTGTATTCATGCTGCAACCTGCGCATGGGGGCAGAGGGCTTCGGGCAACATCCTCAAAACTTCGCCTGAGTCTTTACAGGTAAGAACCGCCCGACGCAGCCCAATGTTCGTTTCCGCGCCGTCCATATACCACCCCAGATGTTTCCGAGCGACGCGGGCGCCCAGTTCCCTTCCGTAAAACGCCAGCATTGCGGTGTAGTGGTTCATAACCATGTTGATCAACGCCGCGCCGTTTGGAATCTCGGGAGCAGGCGCCTCAAAAAGATCGTGGGCGATTTGGGCAAGTTGCCACGGCTTGCCCTGCGCGCCGCGCCCAATCATGACCCCATCTGCTCCGGATTGGTTCAGGGCTGCCCGAGCTGTAGCGGTATCAGTAATATCTCCGTTAGCTATGACCGGAATGCTGACGGCGGCTTTTATGGCGCGGATCGCGCCCCAATCGGCCTGCCCTTTGTAGAACTGGCATCGGGTACGGCCATGGATCGTGACCATCTGGATGCCAGCGGATTCGGCCCGGTTTGCGACGTCTGCTGCGTTCAGGCAATCACTGTCCCACCCCAGCCGGGTTTTCAAAGTGACCGGGATGCTGACCGCATTCACCACCGCTTCGATCAGCGACAGCGCATGATCCGGCGTTTTCAGCAGAGCTGAGCCAGAGTAGCCATTGGTGACCTTTTTGGCTGGACACCCCATGTTTATGTCAATCAGGGCCGCACCGCTGGCTTCGACCTGACGTGCAGCCTCGGCCATCCAATGTGCCTCGCGCCCGGCAAGCTGCACCGCAGTATGGGCGCGACCCACGCCCAATTCCGCTCTCTCGCGGGTTCCAGGGCGGGCTTGCACCATTTCCTGACTTGCGACCATTTCGCTGACCACCAATCCGGCGCCAAAGGAAGACACCAGATCACGGAACGGCAGATCAGTGATTCCAGCCAGCGGGGCCAGGAAAACCGGAGGTGTCAGTGATGCGTTGGTCAACCCGGTGGGCAAATGCCTAATCCTTGTGCATGTGCCTCTGTGCTAACAAAGTCGATGCATTTACACAATAATCAGCGGTGACACACCCCGTCAGTAATCGCATTTTGCCTAATAATTAGGCGCATGGGTCGCGCGATTGCGTTGGCGACCAACTGCCCCTAGACACGTATCGAAACAGGAGAGTGACGTGTCATGACCACCGCCGCAATTATTGTTGCAGCCGGGCGCGGCCTACGGGCAGGCGGCGACGTGCCCAAGCAATGGCGCGGTCTCGCAGGTAAAACAGTGGTGCAACACGCACTGCGCGCTTTTCATGCGCACGCACGGATCGACCGGTTGGTATTGGTTGTTCATGCCGACGATCTCGAGAGCTCTTATTGGCCTTCGGACATCCCGGCCGACATCGTTATTGGTGGCGCCACACGGGCGGCCTCGGTTTTGGAAGGGCTGAAGACATTGGAGGGGACCTGCACCCGTGTCCTGATCCATGATGCGGCGCGCCCCTGTGTTTCAGCGGCGCTGATCGACCGGGTTCTGGACGCCTTGGAGACGGGCCAGGCTGCCGCCCCCGCTGTTGCCGTGGTTGATGCGCTTTGGTCCGGCGAGGACGGTTTGGTTACCGGGACCGCCAATCGCAACGGTCTGTTTCGCGCCCAGACTCCGCAAGGGTTTGATATGGCCGGTATACTGGCCGCGCATCGAGGGCACCGCAGCGAGGCCGCAGATGATGTGGAAATTGCTCGTGTGGCAGGGCTGGACGTCACTATTGTTGACGGTGACGAGGACAATCTGAAAATCACAACGGCGCATGACTTTGCCCGCGCCGAGCGAATATTGAGGGATCGGATGGATATCAGGGTTGGCAACGGGTTTGATGTGCACCGGTTTGGCGTCGGCGATCTTGTTATCCTGTGCGGCGTCAAAGTGCCGCACGAGCGCGGGTTGCAAGGGCATTCAGACGCCGATGTTGGAATGCACGCGGTGACGGATGCGATCTACGGTGCCTTGGCACAGGGCGATATTGGTCGACATTTCCCGCCGTCCGACCCCCAATGGAAAGGCGCCTCGAGCGACATCTTCCTTCGGCATGCGGTCGCGATGGCTGTTGAACTGGGCTACCGCATCAGTAATGCCGATTGTACGCTGATCTGCGAATTCCCCAAAATCGGACCTCATGGCCCAGCAATGCAGGTTCGGATGGCCGAGATCATGGGGCTTACTCCTGACCAGGTCTCGGTCAAAGCGACCACATCTGAAAGGCTCGGATTTACCGGGCGCGGCGAAGGGATAGCCTCTATGGCAACTGTCACACTGGTGCCGACATGAACGGGCTGGCGCAATTTGTTAGCACCGTTGCAGGAACCGGCTATTTGCGCCCTGCCCCGGGAACATGGGGATCATTGGTTGCTTTGCCGATGGCCTGGGGGCTGCATATGATCGGCGGATTTCCCGTGCTGCTGATCGCCTGCGTTGCCGTGTTTTTTGCAGGCTGGTGGGCAACGGCAGTCACGACGCGTGGACAAGCCGACCATGATCCGTCCGAGATTGTCATTGATGAGGTCGTCGGCCAGTGGATCGCGCTGCTGCCCCTGTCATATGGCGCCTCGCTTATGGGGGTGGACATCACCGCTCTTTGGCCCGGCTGGATTGCCGCCTTTGTCATGTTTCGCCTGTTTGACATCATCAAGCCCGGGCCGATTGGCTGGGCAGATCGGCGCAATGATGCAGTTGGCGTCATGCTGGATGACGTCATCGCTGGCGCATTTGCAGCGCTCTGCGTCTTGGGCATGGCGGCTGTTGCCCATGGGATATTTGCGGTTTGAGCGCGGTTTTGGTTTTGGAGGCCGCCAAAACGCGCGGCGTCAAGATTGCCACAGCAGAAAGCTGTACCGGCGGGATGGTTGCTGCAGCTTTGACCGACATTGCAGGGTCATCAGAGGTTTTTGAACGCGGGTTTGTGACCTATTCGAATGCCGCCAAAATCGAGATGCTTGGCGTATCTGCAAAAACCTTAGACAGGTTCGGCGCGGTCAGCGAAGAGATCGCCCGCGAGATGGCAACAGGGGCGCTGTTGCGGTCGCGCGCAACGCTAGCTGTTTCGATCACTGGCATCGCCGGTCCGGGCGGGTCAGAGTTCAAACCCGAAGGACGGGTGTGCTTTGGCATATCACTGTCGGGCCAGGACCCCCGCAGCGAAACGGTTGAGTTCGGCGCCATCGGACGCGATCACGTTCGGGAAAGTGCGCGAGACCATGCGCTGATGCTGCTTAAGCAAGCGCTTTCATAAACTGTCTAAAATTTAGGCAGCCGGCCAGCCAGCACGCCTAAATTTGCGCCTCTTTGTGGATTGCCCCTATTTTGGGCGCCCCTCAGACATTTGCCTCTTTTTCTGGCGCTCCAATTCCGGCTCTACCCAACCAAAGAGAATTCTGGGGAGGAATGACTTATGAATGGAGCTGATACAGCATGGATCATCGTCGCAACGGCGCTGGTCCTTTTCATGACATTGCCGGGGCTGGCGTTGTTTTATGGCGGACTGGTCCGTGCGCGAAATGTATTGAGCGTGTTCATGCACTGCTATGCCATCGCCTGCCTGATGAGCCTGTTATGGTTTGTCTTTGGCTATTCCATCGCATTTGGTGGTGGCACATCCGGTTACTGGGGCGGCATGGACAAGTTGATGTTGCTTGGGATTGGCCCGGATGACTTGGCCGGCACCCTGCCGGAGGTTCTGTTTTTCGCCTTTCAGATGACGTTTGCCATCATCACCCCGGCCCTCATCGTTGGGGCTTATGTTGAACGGATCGGGTTTGGATTTGTTCTTCTGTTCTCCGGACTCTGGATGCTGTTGTGCTATGCGCCTGTTGTCCATTGGGTCTGGGGCGGCGGCATGCTTTCTGATGGTGGTATTTTTGGTGAAACCGGCGTGCGCGACTTTGCCGGTGGCATTGTGGTGCATGAAACCGCAGGGATAGCGGCGCTGATCATTGCCATCTTTCTGGGGCAGCGGCGCAACCACACAACCCCGCCACACAACCCGGGCTTCGTCATGATCGGCGCTGCCATGTTGTGGGTCGGCTGGTTTGGTTTCAACGGCGGATCGCAACTTGCTGCAGATGGTGGCGCGGCGATGGCCTTGACCGTCACGCATATCTCAGCGGCGACGGCTTCGCTGTCCTGGGCGCTGTGGGAGCGGATCAAATTTGGCAAAGCCTCACTGGTGGGCATGGTCACCGGCACAATAGCAGGTCTAGCCTCGATCACACCTGCCAGCGGTTTTGTTGGTCCGGTAGAGGCAATGGTTATCGGCGCGGTCGCAGGTGTCTTGTGTCAGGAAGCAGTCACCTTCATCCGCAATACAGTCAAGATCGACGATACGCTCGACGTGTTTGCCGTACACGGGGTTGGCGGTATCTTTGGAACCGTCATGATTGCGGTTTTTGGCGCAGGCACATGGCTGGCACAACTGGGAAGTCTGGCCATCGTGGGTGTGTACACAGTGGTAGTAACCGTCGTTCTGGTAAAACTTGTGGCGCTTGTCACGCCCTTGCGAGTCGATGCCGAGACCGAAACCAACGGTCTGGATCTCGCGGTGCATGGTGAACGCGCCTACGACATGACCAGTTAAATCGGCCTGAGATTTGACAACACCAACGGGCCCTTCGGGGCCCGTTTTTATGCCGGCATGAGTTTGGTTAACGCCGCAAGGTCGCCCTCACTTTGTAGCTGCTCCCACACCCGATTTGCCTTTGTATCCCCGATCAACGCTGCAGCTTTGGCGCGCACCCGTTTGCGCCGCGCGGCAAGGTCCATCGGTGTCAGCAGATCAAGACGGGCTGTTACCTCAGAACCGTCCGGAAGCGAGACGATAAGCACCGCCTCTGTTTCCGTCAGGGTGTCGTCACCAACAACCAAAACCCGGCCCCGCAAGGCCTGAATGTCGGGGTCGGCGCACATGCTTGCGCTGTAACTCTCTAATTTTGCAGTGTCATACCCCAGCAGGCTCATCGGCAAAACGGTTGCATAGCTGAATTTGGCTCCCAGTCCGGTAGATGGCGCGGACTGATTGCACACGCTGAGCCAGCGCGGATGCGTGGCCACATGTATCTCTGCAAGGTCTACGACATTCACTGGCTTAAGCATTTCCAGTGCTTCTAGGGCGGCATGTAATCCATGGCAGCAGGCATGGAATTTGTGACTTACGCTTTCAAATAACCAAATGTCACCCAGACCATTAAGCGCTGTGACATCTGCGACGCCATGATGGGTCGCTGCGAACCCGAACTCCCCCTCCATCGCGCTTGGGTTTGCATCAAATCCGGCAGCAACCAATTGCGCAACCTCAACGCCACAGGCCGCAGCGTGCCCGGCATTATAAGGTTTGCCCATGGTACCAAACTGGGCCTTCAGCCCGGCAGCATGCGTTGCGGCCAGTCCAAGTGCCTGTTCCATCTGCGCCTGATCCAGACTCAACAGTCGCCCGGCCGCTACCGCAGCGCCAAAAGCGCCTGCAGTTGCTGTCTGATGAAACCCAACCTGATAGTGCGCGCGTCCCAGCCAGAGCCCGACCCGGATGGACAGCTCCATCCCGATCAACGCGGCGGACTGCACATCTTGACGGCTGGCCCCAACAAGCTCTCCGACCGCCACAGCAGCCGGAAACACAGCAACCGAAGGGTGGCCAATATGGGCAAAATGGGTATCGTCGTAGTCTAAGGCGTGTGATGTCGTTCCATTCACCAAAGCAGCGGCGCGGGCCGGAACTTTGCAGCGGCTGCCAAAGATGTGCGATCGCGGACTGCCGGCCTCTTGCAGCACCAATTGCCGCACGATGGCCGACGCAGGCTCGGACGCACCGGCGCAGCCAACGGCAATCCAATCGAGCAGCGACAGGCGCACGACGTCGCGTACCTCTTCGGAACATGTCACGGGAGCAACTGCAAAAGCAGCCAAAGCGGTTGTGAAAGAAGTCTTCATGCCGTGCAGCCTAACAATCTGACGTCAGTCGTAAAGAGCCGCGGCACGGCGTTCAAACGCGCGCACAATGCGTTGCATCGCCTCGTTGAAGACCACACCAATAATGGCCTGCAAGACCGCGTTTTTGAATTCGAAATCGACAAAAAACTGAACCTCGCAACCACCCTCTACATCCGTAAACGCCCAGTCAGACTTCATATAGCGAAACGGTCCATCCAGATATTCGGTATCGATCCTGTTCTCTGCGGGCCACAGCGTGACCCGACTGCCAAACCGCTCACGAAACACTTTGAACGAGATTACCAGCTCGGCAGACATCATACTCCCGCCATCCGCGATCGGAGTCGTCGAGTGGATACGCGCAGCGGCACACCAGGGCAAAAATTCAGGATAGCGGGAGACATCTGCAACCAGATCGTACATCTGCTGCGCTGAATAGGACAAAATGCGTGTCTCTGAGTGGGTGGGCATTTAGCAATTTGGCCTTTGAGCGTGACAGTGCCGCCCCATGTCGTATTGTTCTCGGGGAAAATCAAGGGGTAGCCATGGCAACGCGTCCATATGAGATAGACGAAATGATCTCGGCCAAATCGATTGCCGCGCGCATCGAAGACCTGTGCCGCGACATTCAGACAGAATTTGAGGGGACCGATAAGTTGGTCGTTGTTGGCCTGTTGCGCGGGAGTTTTGTCTTCATCGCCGATCTTGTGCGCGAGTTGGACTTGCCGATTGAAGTCGACTTCTTAGAAGCGTCTTCTTATGGAGACGGGATGGAGAGCAGTCGAGAAGTTCGCATTCTCAAAGACTTGCGTGGCACAATTGAAGGGCGCGACGTGCTGGTTGTGGAAGACATTGTTGATACCGGCCATACCCTTAACCACGTCACCAACCTGTTGCTAAGCCGCCTGCCCGCCCGTTTGAAATCCATCGCATTGCTCGACAAACCCAGCCGTCGTGAAGTGGATTTCAAAGCCGACTGGACCGGGTTCGAAATTCCCGATGAATTTGTTGTTGGCTACGGGATTGATTTTGCGCAGCGCAACAGAAATCTGCCTTATATCGGCAAGGTGCGATTCACCGAATGAATGTCCGGCATCTTCTGCGCCTTCGCCGCTGGGCGCAGAACCCGCCATCTGCGGCGCGGATGAAACTGATACTGGCAGTGGCGGCGATTCTAATCCTGATCTACGGGCTCGACTATTTTGGATATTGGCCGGATTGGGCCACCAGTGAAAACATCCGGGTCAAGCCGAAAAGCTTCTGATCTGGCAACGCCACCTGTGCGGCCATCATCGTATCAATCAGATGTCGGGGAGAGCGCACTCCGAGCAAAGATGCGGTCGCCCTGACAAGCATGATCCCGCTGTGATCGCGCTAAAGTCAATTGACATAGCGGCCTACTGCTCCATCTTCGAATTTATCGAATTTATCGAATTTATCGAAATTAGGAGTTTCAGATGAAATTTATTGGATGCCTGACTGCAGCCGCAATTGGCCTAAGTGCAACAACTGCCCTTGCTCAGGACTTCAAGTCCGAGAAGAAGGCCCGCCAAGGCCAAATGCACCTCATCTCGCTGAACCTTGGCATTCTGGGAAAGATGGCAAAAGGCCAGATTGAATACGACCCAGTACAGGCGCAATTGGCTGCAGATTCTTTGGTGGCTATTTCGAACATTCAGCAAGCGCCGTTGTGGCCCGCTGGTTCCGACAATACAGGAACAGACGGCACCCGCGCGCTTCCGATTATGTGGGATAAATATGATGACGTGGCCGCAGACTGGGCAACTTTCGGCGAAAAAGCCCTTGTGATGCAAACGGCAGCCAGCAACGGAGCAGACGCGCTTGGCCCGGCGCTGGGGCAAGTCGGCGGGACCTGTAAGTCCTGCCACGAAGCCTTCCGCGCGCCAGCAAACTGATCACGATGCGTATTGTTCGCTGGCTGATCTTTATTGCGCTTGTGGGTGCTGGCGTAGGCTGGTTCATCTCACGCCCGGTATCCGTGAACGCTCAGATACTGGACGGGCTAACGGCTGACCCGGTAAAGGGCGAGCAGGTTTTCTGGGCCGGCGGCTGTGCATCGTGCCATGCCGCTGACGACGCCAAAGACGAAAAATTGTTGATATTGGCCGGGGGACAGTCGCTGGTCAGTGATTTTGGCGCGTTTGTTGTGCCCAACATCTCTTCTGACCCAACAGCCGGGATCGGAGGGTGGAGCGCATTTGATTTGGCCAACGCGATGATCGCTGGCGTCTCACCGCAGGGGCAGCATTATTATCCGTCTTTTCCGTATACATCTTTTGCTAAAATGACGGCTCAGGATGTGGTAAACCTCAAGGCATTCCTTGATACTCTGCCAGCCTCGCCACAAACCAATCCGCCCCATGACCTTGGGTTTCCATTCAACATTCGCCGGGGGCTCGGGCTTTGGAAACAACTCTATCTGAACGATGAATGGGTTTTGCCTGACCCCGTCCCAGACGATATTGCCCGAGGACGGTATCTGGTTGAAGGGTTGGGGCATTGCTCGGAATGCCACACCCCGCGCGGACCTATTGGCGGCCTTGTTCGCAATCGCTGGATGCAGGGCGCACCGAACCCATCGGGAAAAGGCCGCATTCCCGCGATATCGCCTGACAAACTGACGTGGGAAGCCAGTGATATCGCGTATTATCTGGAAACCGGCTTTACCCCTGATTTTGATAGCTCCGGCGGACATATGGCGAAAGTGGTGAGTAATATGGCGCGGCTGCCTGCGAGCGATCGCGCTGCAATTGCGGCCTATCTCAAGGCGATACCATAAGCCGATTCACAAATGTAACATATGGGGGCAGGAGTTATTCCCGCGCGGGCATTTTGGGTCATGACCGCAGGATCTAAATTTCGCCAGCATACAGTTTTGGGTAATAGGCTGGGTCTGTGTTATGGCCTAGCTTGTAATTGCCCATTCGTATGTTTTTAGGAATGCATTGATATGTCCGAGTCTGACAAGGTTTTTACCGGTTCTATTCCTGACATTTATGACAAATACCTCGTTCCGATGATCTTTGAACCTTACGCCAAAGATTTGGCCAATCGGGTAAATCAGAGCACTCCGTCCCGCGTCTTGGAGACAGCTGCAGGCAGCGGCGTGGTCGCGCGGGCATTGGCGCCTCTCCTTGCGCCCGAGGCGCGGTATCATGTTACCGATCTCAATCAACCAATGCTGGATCGCGCAGCGCGGCTGCAACCGGCTGACCTTCGAATAGAATGGGCGCAGGTTGATGCTTTGGCACTGCCCTTCGATGACGAAACGTTTGATGTCGTCTGTTGTCAGTTTGGTGTCATGTTTTTTCCAGATAGGGTCGCGGGCTACAAAGAAGCGCATCGGACGCTTCGAGACGGCGGACGATTTGTCTTTAATGTGTGGGATCATATAGAGGTCAACGAGTTCGCCGATTCTGTAACGCAAACGGCCACGGAATTCTTTCCCGACGATCCACCGGTATTTCTTGCCAGAACGCCGCACGGCTACCATGACAAGACTATCATTGATCAAGACCTGTCAGCTGCGCGGTTTCGCAACATCGAAATACACACGATTTCGCACCAAAGCCCCGCGCCAAGTCCGCGAGAACCTGCTGTCGCTTACTGTCAGGGAACACCGCTCAGAAATGAGCTTATCAAGCGGGACAAAAATGCACTGGACGAAATCACCAACCAGGCTGCCGCAGATATCGAGGCACGTTTTGGGGCCGGGCCTGTAGCAGGCTTGATCCGCGCACATGTTATCGTCGCAACAAAATAAAGCTGTTGCTGAGCCCGCTGATCACAAGTCGCGTTAAACTCTGGTCACATCAACGTTTGTGAAGCAATCAGAGCAAGTTCAGCTTTTTATTTCTTGCTTCGCGCAATCGGGCAAAATCGTCGCCAGCGTGATAACTTGAGCGTGTCAAAGGCGTGGCTGAGACCATCAGGAATCCCTTGCCATAAGCGGCTTTTTCATAGGCGGCAAATTCATCCGGATGCACAAAGCGATCAACCTTGTGATGCTTTGGCGTGGGTTGCAGATATTGGCCGATCGTCAGAAAATCGATATCTGCCGCGCGCATATCCTCCATGACCTGCAACACGGCCTGACGGTCTTCGCCAAGACCAACCATGATACCGGATTTGGTGAACATGGACGGGTCCAGTTCCTTGACCCGCTGCAACAGACGCAAAGAGTGGAAATAACGCGCGCCGGGGCGCACTTCGGGGTAAAGACCGGGAACGGTTTCCAGATTGTGATTAAACACATCCGGGCGCGCCGCGACCACCTGTTCCAGAACCGAAGGATCGCAGCGAATAAAATCGGGTGTCAAAATCTCAATTGTCGTGCCAGGTGAATGACGCCGGATTGCCCGAATGGTCTGGGCAAAATGCGCCGCGCCGCCATCTTCAATGTCATCACGATCTACAGAAGTGATGACCACATGGTTCAGGCCCAGTTTCTTGACCGCATCCGCCACCCGGCCCGGCTCAAACACATCGAGATCTTCGGGCGGCTTGCCGGTGGCTATATTGCAAAAAGTGCAGGCCCGCGTGCAAACTTCGCCCATGATCATCATGGTGGCGTGGCCCTGTGACCAGCATTCTCCGACATTGGGGCACCCGGCCTCTTCGCAGACTGTCACCAACTTGTTGTCGCGCATGATTTTGGCGGTAGCGGCATAGCCTTTGCCGCCCGGTGCTTTGACCCGAATCCAACTTGGCTTCTTGGGCTGCGGATTGTCCGGACGGCGCGCCTTTTCAGGATGACGTTGTTCGGGAATTTTCAGATCACGCATGGCTTGGGCCTTTGTCCGTCAGTCATTGAGTTTTCATAACATAAGCAGACGCAAGGGGAAGTGCCAGCGCGAGCAATGCCGCTATGCAATCAGTATGTGCAGGACATAATCCGCATTGATGAGTCGTGCGGAAGGCCCCCCGCGTCATTTCCGCACACTTGATCGGAAGTCGCGTTCACATCCAAGCCAGTGTCGCGGCTGCGACAAGCAGGTAGCGACCGCCTTTTGCAATCGTAACAAGGACAAGGAACGGAACAAGCGGTTCGCGCAGAACCCCCGCGACAATGGTGAGCGGGTCGCCGATCACAGGCATCCAGCTTGCTAGAAGTGACCAGCGGCCATAGCGGCGATACCAACCCTCGGCGCGGGAGAGTTGGCGGTCCGACGCCGGGAACCAGCGCCGATCCCGGAATCGCAGCAAGAAGCGCCCGAGATACCAGTTGATGACGGATCCCAGCACATTCCCGACGGTGGCCACAATAAGCAGAATTTCGAAAGGCTGATTTCCTGCCGCAAGAAGCCCAACCAGTACCGCCTCAGATTGCATCGGCAGAATCGTCGCCGCTATCAGCGCCGAGGCGAATAGACCAACGTAAGCGATCATTCGACGCTAGCGCGTTGCGCTTGACCGCATCTGGCGAAGGCTATCCCGAACCGGCAGGCATCCTCAGGACTGTTATTCATACCCATACATGTGGTTCACTTAGTTGCAATCTCTGATACCTGGCAACACCCTATTGGGCACAATGCCTTTGACTGAGGCACATCGTCTAATTCGGCATTGGCGTCAAACGCCTATATTCAGCTTGCCGTGGGGCCAATAAGTTAAACCTACGGCTAAGCGTTGACTTTAATTGGCAAGATTTGACGTTGAACGGGAACCGCCAATTGGGTATCTGGATTACTTTTTTGTCGCACAGCAATAAGCGAACACTTGTGCGATGTATTTCAAAATGCTCAATTGGGCCGATATTATTGGAATCATTACGAGGGAAATCATCATGAATTCAACCAGTCTTTCATCTCTCTGCGCGGCCGCCTTTCTGTTGGTCGCATCCCCATCTCTGGCACAGGAAATGATGGCCGACGAAGGGCAGTTGGACTCCCTCTATCCGGATGGAACGCCCTACTCTCCGTACGCGGATCGGGACTTTCCAGAGCGCCCGCTGTGGGGTGATAGCCACCTTCACACGGCCCTTTCAATGGATGCCGGTGGCTTTGGCAACCGACTTGGATTGGACGAGGCCTACCGTTTTGCCCGTGGAGAGCAAGTCTTCGGGTCATCCGGACAGCCTGTTCGGTTGTCACGACCTTTGGATTGGCTTGCCATCACCGACCATTCCGACGGGATGGGAATGATTCAGGACATTCTTTCGGCATCACCCAGAGTGACTAATTACGAACAGGGCGCGCGGTGGTCCAAAGCCATGCGCGCGGGTGGTCAGGAGGCCGTCGACGGGGCATTGGATTTGATCGGCACCTTTTCGCAAGGCGAAGTCGACCCCGAAATGTTTGCAAACTATTCTCCGGGGTCGCGCAACTACGCCAACATTTGGGACCACGTTATCAACTCAGCAGAACGGTTCAACGAACCAGGTGAATTCACCGCGTTCATAGGGTTTGAATGGACGTCGCTTGCGGCCGGTGCAAACCTGCACCGCAATGTCATTTTCCGCGATGGCGCAGATCGTGCGCGTCAGGTTGTCCCTTACACAACCCAGGCGCCCGTCGGCAGCAATGACCCGCTGGATTTATACAAATACCTTGAGAACTATGAACTCAAAACCAACGGTGCGACAATGGCGTTCGCGCATAACGGCAATCTGTCAAACGGCATTATGTTCCCGATGGATGCGCAATTCACCGGAAAGGCAATCGACAAGTTTTATGTTGAGCAACGGGCCAAATGGGAACGCATGTACGAAGTGACACAAATTAAAGGCGACGGTGAAACCCACGCGTTCCTTTCGCCTGACGATGAATTTGCGGATTACGGAACATGGGATGTCGGCAACCTTGATCTGTCTGAGGCCAAAACCGATGATATGCTTGCTGGCGAATATGCCCGAGAAGCCCTCAAAAACGGGATGGTTCTTGAACAGAAATTAGGCACCAACCCTTATAAGTTCGGCATGATCGGCAGCACCGACGCCCATACATCGCTCTCGGCGATCGAAGAGGAAAACTTCTTTGGCAAACACGCGGGTTATGAGCCCTCCGCCGAAAGACTGAGCCATCCGTTCATGAAAAACGAGAACGGAGAGCTTTTTGCGTGGCAACAAGTGGCATCCGGTCTGACTGCGGTTTGGGCCAAGGACAACACCAGAGCGTCTTTGTTTGACGCAATGGACCGCAAAGAGGTTTACGGCACCACAGGTCCACGCATGGCAGTGCGGTTCTATGGTGGATATGATTTCAATGAAACCGATCTACGGAGTCGGGAGCCCTCGGAAATTGGGTATCGAAAAGGCGTTCCCATGGGCAGTGACCTGACAGCGGCGCCTGAAGGAAAGTCACCAACGTTTCTTGTCGCGGCGTTGCGCGATCCAATCGGCGCGAACCTTGACAGGGTGCAGATCATCAAAGGCTGGCTTGACGCTGACGGTGTCACCCATGAAAAAGTCTATGACGTTGCGTGGTCCGGGGATCGGGAAGTTGGCAGTGACGGCAAGGTTCCGGCAGTTGGTAATACCGTTGATGTAGCCTCAGCCACCTGGACAAACACCATTGGTGCTGCAGAGTTGATCAACGTTTGGGTGGATCCGGATTTTGATCCCGCCGAACGTGCATTCTACTACGTGCGTGTTTTGGAAATCCCAACACCACCTTGGTATCTGTACGACGTGCTCAAATACGGAACCGAAGCCCCGGAAGGTGCACCACTGGCTCAGCAGGAACGTGCATATACCTCACCGATCTGGTTTACGCCGCAAGGCTGATCCCCAATCGCAAGGCCGAACCATCAAAGCAAGCGGGCCACACGAATGTGAGCCCGCTTGTGTCATCGGCCTAGGTCAAACGCACATATCCATAAATGTTGGAGGCATGGCCGCGAACCAGTCCCGGCCAATTGTGGCGGGGCATTTGCGCCGCAATTCACAGCACGCTTTTGTTATTGCCACCACCGCGGGCCCTGATGGCGACGCAGCCAAGCACCAACACTGAAGTGATCCCGGTGGATCAGCAAAAGCAAAGCAATAAACGCTGCCATAACGGCCAGATCAATCACCTGATTGCGATGAACTGGAAAACCTTTGGCGTTGATGGCAAACGGATCAAAAAAACCGTCCCACCGACGCGTCACAGTATAAAAGTGCATCAGCGCCAGACCACCGTAACTGATTGGTCGAAATGCCCCCACAACAGCCAGACCACACAATAAAATCTGGAGGCCCGCGATCGAATATATCTGAACAAACGATACATCTACTCCGTCAATGTACTTGGCAAGCTGTTGATATTGTTTGGGTGTAATCACCTTGTGGATGGCCCAAAGAAAAATGAACCAAGCCAACCCAAGGCGCAATATGAACAATGCGACGGCGTCTTTGCGGTCATAAAACGACACGGTCACTCCTCTTTGGCTACTCACATCGCCTGCACGCTAGCCGGTGCAACAGCAGACCTCAAATTCCAACCGCACATCACACGCAAAGGTGAAAGATCAGCCGATCATAGGGCCAAAACGGCCGTGCGATTCCTCATAGTGACGCTTCAGTCGTTGCAAGGCGATACGCAAGACAATCTTGCCGGAGCGCGCAGACCACCCCATGTTTTTTTCTGCCATCTCGAGCCCTTCAAGAAAGCAACAGCAACGCAGGACGACATCAGAAAGTCCCGGTCCAAGATCAGCCAATGCCTTGGCCACCCGATCCCGCGCCGCCTCGGGGCCAGTGCCAGTTCCATTGTCCGCAGTATAGCCGCCGCGCGCGCCGCCGGTAAGGAACTTTTCCCAGTTTTGCGCCACACGGGGGCCCATCTGTGCCAGTTCAAAATCTTCGCGCAGACGTTCGCCCGCTGTCACCAGTGCATCGCTCAGAAAGAGAGAGCCGTCTTTGTCCTTGCGCCGGGCCAGCGCGGTCAGCGGACTTTCAGCAAGATTATAGCGTATCTTACGCGACCGGCCGCCATCAGCACCCTCGATCTCTTTCTCATCCCAGTCCCGGTGTTGTGCACCAAAAGGTGTCTGCGCATCCGCAAATCCATCATCGTGCGCCTGACGCATCTGGCTTTCGTGTTCAGCCAGCAACCGACTTAGCGCCGAGCGTCCGGTCTGGGTAATTCGATAACGCGAGATGCGACCGGGGTTATCGCAGGCAATCCAGTCCTTTAATGCCATGGCCTGTGCGATCACGCTATCGGCGACGGCAGTGCGGGTGCTGGACCCGTCCGCCCCATCCCGCACAACAACAGCTTTTTCCATATCGGCAGCAACCGCCAGAACCGCGCCAGTCTCACACAAACGCCGCAGTATACGGCGCGCTTCGCGCGACAATGTGGCTGCATCTGGGGTCAGATCGTTGGGGCAACTTTGAAGAGTCATGGATGCAGGCTCCTTATGTGTGGCAGACAGATGTTTCTGGTTTTCCGATGACGCGAAATGCCGAGACCCTAGAGTGCGTAGAGCTGCGTCTACCAATGGATCGTCGCGGCGCGCCTCAATACGCCGGATCTGGCGCAATACTGTGGATGCATGGCAGCCGCACTTTCGCGACAAAGCCCGGATCGACTGTCCTGCCTCGGTATGCTCAAGATAGTTAAAGGCCCCTTCAGGAACCCAGTTCGGCAGGCCCGATCCGTTCGGATAAAACGTCGAGTTTAGTGTCATTTGACATCCCCTTCGCCAGGTCCCAGAGCCTGCCGGTCAAGCTGTTTTTCAGCACGCTCTTTCTAATTTTCCCCAAAATTAACGAAAGAACAAAATACAACCTAAGGTTGCAAACGTTACTGGATCGTTAAAATCCTGTACGTTGCTGATCATTGTCTCGAAATCATAAACAGTAATGAAACCAACGCGCGCGCTGGTGTCATGCGGCGCAACACCCGTTCAGGTTGTGTAATGTTGTGGTCGAACCAATGACCGGCGAACGCGCTGTTTTCAGAAAGGACCCGACAAATGCAAGACGTACTGACCATGATGTCGAAACTCACCCGCCCTCGCCTTCTGATCCGCGCAGCGCGGATTGGGGCGGACGATTACCGTCGGGACCGGCATTTACAGCGGGTATTGGGATATGGCCGTTCGCTGCGCAACACAGAGGCACTTTTGAAACTCATGGAAATCGAAGTTGCGATGAACCAGATGCGCAGCGACGCAGGCGCCTCATATTCTTTGGTGCAGCATGTCGACATACTGATCGCCATGATGGGCGAAGCGCGCATATTGCGCGCCACGCAGTCTCATCTGACACCGGTCACATAAAGCTGTCGGCCATCGACTCCTTTTTCTCAGCGACATAGGCCAACAGCGCCTGCTCAATTGCCGGATCAAGGGGCGGTCGTTCATACGCGTTCAATAACCGCTCGACCCGCACCGTGGCCAGTGCCTGAGTGTCACGAGCGCCTTCTTCAGACCACGTCTCGAAAGGTTTGTAATCAAACACTTCTGTGCGCCAGAACGCGTCTTTGAAGTTCGCCTGAGTGTGTTCACAACCGAGATAGTGCCCCCCCGGCCCCACCTCACGAATGGCATCCATGGCCTGACCGTTCTCGTCGGCAGAGATACCACGCGCCATATTATGCAAGATGCCCAACTGATCGGCATCCATGACAAATTTTTCAAAAGACGATACCAGCCCGCCCTCGAGCCAGCCGCAAGAATGCAGCATGAAGTTCACGCCGCCCAGCAACGCTGCATTATGAGTATGTGCGGTTTCATAAGCGGCCTGTGCATCCGGAAGTTTCGATCCGCAAAGACCGCCGCCCGACCGGAACGGCAGACCCAGACGACGCGCCAACTGCCCTGCCCCGTAAAGGATCTGCGAGGCTTCGGGTGTGCCAAATGTCGGCGCACCTGAGTTCATGTCAATCGATGTCACAAAAGCACCGAACACAACAGGGGCTCCGGGGCGCACCAACTGCGAATACGCGATCCCGGCCAGGACTTCTGCCATGACTTGAGTCAGAGTCCCGACCACCGACACCGGCGCCATTGCCCCGCCAACGATGAAGGGCGAAATAATGCAGGCCTGATTGTTTTTCGCATAAACCTCCAGCGCCCCCATCATCACATCGTCAAATGTCAGCGGCGAGTTGATATTGATCAACGAGGTCATGACCGTGTTGTTCTGAACGAACTCTTTGCCAAACAGAATCTCGCACATGTCAACGCTGTCCTGCGCCCGGCTTGGTTCTGTCACGGATCCCATGAATGGTTTGTCACTCAAAGTCATATGCGCAAGAAGCATATCCAGATGGCGTTTGTTCACCGGAACATCCGTGGGCTCACACACAGTCCCACCTGAATGGTGCAGCCACTTGGACATGTAGCCCAATTTCACGAATTTCTCGAAATCCGCCATCGTCGCATACCGGCGACCACCGTCGACATCACGCACAAAGGGTGGGCCGTAAACCGGCGCGCAGACCAGTGTATTACCACCAATCTCAACGCTGCGCGCTGGGTTGCGCGCATGTTGCACAATGCGCGACGGCGCGGTCTTGCAAAGCTCTCGCGCAAGACCACGAGGAATGCGCACGCGCTCTCCGTCTATATCGGCACCTGCGGCACGCCACCGTTCAAGCGCATCTGGATTGTTCACAAAGTTGACCCCAACCTCCTCCAGAATGATATCAGCGTTGGTCTCAATGATCTGGAGCGCTTCTTCATTCAGAATCTCATAAAGCGGAATATTGCGCTCAATGAACTTGGCTGTTTCAATATCCAGAACCGAACGCTCTGCCCGGCGGGCAGCACCTCCGCCGCCTCTTACTCGTCTGGGGGATGCGGTCTGTGACATCTTATTTCCTTGCACCAACGTGAATATGTAAGATCCCACACTACCTTAGCACCGCAGGCGGCCGCACCAGATTTGCGGCCATTGCGGGGGAAAAGCGACATCGACTGCCGCCCGGCTCACTTTTCTTATTGCCAGAAATATGTCGGGGTCTGGGTCTGGCCCTCGTTCTGCGCTTGCAACAGGGCATTTCCGGTCCTAATCACTGGCGTATGACGCAAATTTCTCACGACCGCCTTCTTATCATCGATTTCGGCAGCCAGGTTACACAGCTTATCGCACGCCGTCTGCGAGAGCTGAATGTCTATTGCGAAATCCATCCCTATCAGAATGTCACCGACGATTTTTTGGCAGAGTTCAGCCCCAAAGCCGTGATCCTGTCAGGTGGGCCCGCCTCGGTCTTTGCTGACGGCGCGCCTATGCCGCCCAAAACGGTATTTGATCTCGGCGTACCGATCCTTGGTATCTGCTATGGCCAGCAGGTGATGATGCACGTGCTTGGCGGCAAAGTTGAACGTGGTCTTGGCACCGCCGAATTCGGACGGGCCTATGTCACGCCCGAAGCGACGAAGCTGGCCCTGCTTGACGGCTGGTTCGAATCGGATCGCGAACAGGTCTGGATGAGCCACGGCGATCATGTCAGCGAAATTGCACCTGGGTTTGAGGTCTACGGCACGTCACCGAATGCGCCTTTTGCCATCACTGCAGATATTGCGCGCGATTTCTATGCCGTCCAGTTCCACCCCGAGGTGCACCACACCCCCAACGGAGCCAAGCTGTATGAGAATTTCGTAAAACGCGCGGGCTTCAAAGGCGACTGGACCATGGGGGCCTATCGCGAAGAGGCCATCGCCAAGATTCGCGCGCAAGTTGGCGACGGAAAAGTCATTTGTGCGCTTTCGGGTGGCGTCGACAGTTCTGTCGCGGCCGTCCTCATTCACGAAGCCATCGGCGAACAGCTGACCTGTGTCTATGTCGATAACGGGTTGATGCGCAAAAATGAAAGCAAACAAGTCGTGGGCATGTTCCGCGATCATTACAATTTGCCGCTAATCCATGCCGATGAATCGGACTTGTTTCTTGGCAAGCTTGATGGAGTCAGCGACCCCGAAACCAAACGCAAAATTATTGGCGGATTGTTCATCGAAGTGTTTGAAAAACACGCCAAAGCCATCGGCGGCGCGGATTTTCTGGCGCAGGGAACGCTTTATCCTGATGTGATCGAGTCAGTGTCTTTCAGCGGTGGGCCCTCGGTCACCATCAAATCACACCATAACGTCGGCGGATTGCCCGAGCGCATGAACATGCAGCTCGTCGAACCTTTGCGCGAACTTTTCAAAGACGAAGTACGCGCACTGGGTCACGAACTGGGCTTGCCTGACAGCTTTATTGGCCGCCATCCCTTTCCCGGTCCCGGCCTTGCCATTCGTTGCCCAGGAGAGATCACCCGCGAAAAGCTTGATATCCTACGCGAAGCGGACGCCGTCTACATCGATCAAATCCGAAAACACGGGCTTTATGATGAGATCTGGCAGGCCTTTGTCGCCATTCTGCCAGTGCGCACTGTTGGCGTAATGGGGGATCATCGGACCTATGATTATGCCTGCGCATTGCGCGCAGTGAATTCCGTGGACGGTATGACCGCAGATTATTATCCCTTCACGCACGAATTTCTGGGCGAGACCGCAACCCGGATCATCAACGAAATTCCGGGGATCAACCGGGTCACCTATGATATTACCTCCAAACCGCCTGGCACGATTGAGTGGGAATAACTAAGGCAAGTCCAGCGTTTGTCAGGCAGATGACAGAGCATTGGATATGAGCCCGACGCTTAAAGCCGCCCTGTGGATGAGCGGCACAATTGCTTCATTCTCGGCAATGGCCATCGCCGGACGCGAAGTCAGTTTTGACCTCGATACATTCGAAATCATGATGTACCGCAGCGCCATCGGGGTAACCATTGTCTGCATTCTGGCGGCTATGACCGGCACATGGCGCCAAATCAGCAAACGTCATATGACCACGCATCTGATCCGTAATACGGCACATTTTGCCGGACAAAACCTTTGGTTTTATGCGGTCACGGTCATCCCGCTGGCGCAGGTCTTTGCGCTCGAATTCACCTCGCCGCTTTGGGTGGTTGTTCTGTCGCCTCTGATCCTGGGGGAAAAGCTGACACGTGTCAGGTCGTTGGCCGCCGTCATGGGGTTCATCGGTATCCTGATTGTGGCGCGGCCTGATCCTGCGACGCTGAGCAGTGGCGTCATCACCGCCGCCTCATCAGCGATCTTTTTTGCGCTGACAATCATGTTCACCAAACGCCTTACCCGCACGGAAACGATCACCTGTATCCTGTTTTACCTGACCGTCATGCAACTGATCCTTGGTCTTGTCGCGGCAGGCTTTGACGGGGATATCGCTGTGCCCACCGCCGCATCGCTGCCATATCTCGCCCTGATCGGCTGCGCCGGATTGCTGGCGCATTTTTGCATGACCAACGCGCTTGCGATCGCGCCGGCGACGGTTGTTGTCCCGTTTGACTTCATCCGCCTTCCCGTCATCGCCGTGTTGGCAATGCTCATCTACAACGAATCCCTAGATGTCTGGGTTTTTGTCGGCGCCGCCGTGATTTTTATCGG
>CBDTVL010000025.1:0-24192 GCA_965363755.1 uncultured Sulfitobacter sp. | reverse complement strand
ATCAGATTTCGTACCATATGGCTTCCCATACGGCCCAGTCCGGCAAACCCGATGCGCATCAAGCGACCTTGTCAGATCTGATACCGGAGATCGCCTGCACAAGATTATCCTCGTTTACCTCTTCCGAGGTGAATTCGCGAATGATTTCACCATGGAACATAGCAATGACCCGATCCGAGACACGCAGAACTTCCGGCATTTCCGAGCTGATAACGATTATCGCATAACCTTGCTTTGCCAGTTCACGGATCAGGTTGTGGATCTCAGATTTTGACCCAACATCAATGCCGCGTGTCGGCTCATCCACTATCAACACCTGCGGTGCCATTGACAGCCACTTGCCGATGACAATCTTCTGTTGGTTGCCGCCCGACAAGTTGCCAGCCTGTTGTCGCCAGCTAGGTGTCTTGATCGCCAACTTGTCACGATACTGGTCAAAGATCGCAATTTCGGCGCCATCAGAAACAAATGGCCCAGCCGTGAGATCGCCTACCTGAGGCAACGTCATGTTGTCGCGACAGTTCATACCCAAAACCAGCCCTTGCTCCTTGCGGTCCTCGGGGACCAGCGAAATGCCGTGCTGGATCGCGTCTATCGGAGAGCTGATAGTTACCTCTTGCCCCTCCAGCAGAATCTTACCAGCCGTTGGACTGCGCAGCCCAAACAGCGTCTCAGCGATTTCAGTGCGGCCAGCGCCAACCAGCCCGTAAAAACCGACAACCTCACCGGCGTGCACTTTGAAGCTCACATCATGAAACAGGGAGCCACAAGACAGATCCCGCACCTCAAGGGCGACTTTGCCTATTGGCGCATGTTCGATGGCAGCTGTTAGATCAAGACTGCGCCCGATCATCAACTGCGTCACCTCATCTTCATTGGTGTCAGCAGTCACAAGAGACCCGCGATATTCGCCATCCCGCAGGACGCTGATTTTATCGGATATTGTGAAAATCTCGTCCATGCGGTGGGAAATATAAACAACGCCCACGCCCTGGCTGCGCAGATCATTGATGATATCGAACAGCACAACCTTTTCCGCATCGGTCAGCGAAGCTGTCGGTTCGTCAAAGATCACCGCCTTGGCGTCGACCGTCAGAGCGCGGGCAATTTCAACCATCTGTTTGTTGGCAATCGAAAGATCGCCGACGATTGTCTGGGGGGTAAAGCCGCACTTCAGGCGATCCAGAATGGCGCCGGAATCTGCGTACAGTTTTTCGAAATCCACACGGCCATAGCTCTTTCCGGGCAGTTCACCCAAATAGATATTTTCGGCGACGCTCAACTCATCAGCAAGGCTTAGCTCCTGATGGATAAACACAACGCCTTTTGACTTGGCGTCCAAAGGAGAAGCCATGATGGCAGGGACCTCTTCAATGAAAATACGTCCTTCATTGGGTTGATGAATCCCTCCGAGAACCTTCATCAACGTTGACTTCCCAGCACCGTTTTCGCCCAACAGCGCGTGAACCTCGCCGGGCATCACCTGAAACGAAACACCATCAAGGGCACGCACGCCGGGGAAGGTTTTTACGATATCTTCCAGCCGCAACGCGGGGATCTGGTCTGTCATACTTTCAACTCCTCTTTGCCCTTACGGTTCAGTTGTTGGTCAAAGAGCAGGACTGCGATCAGGATTAGACCAATCACCAGATTGACCATGGCTGTATCGGCTCCGATGTGACCCAGACCTTTGCGCAACAACTGGATTGCAAGCACACCGCCAAAGGTTGAAATAATTGACCCGCTGCCGCCTGTCAGTTTGGTTCCACCAAGGACCACAGCCGTGATGACCCACAGTTCATAAAGTGTGCCGTCGTTGGGGTTAACCGACCCGCTGGCCGAATAGAAAACCACCGCACTAAGCGCCGCGAGAAACCCGATCAGAACGAAATTCAACACCATATGCGGGCCAACTTTAATCCCGGCGTTCACGGCGGCGGAGCGGTTATCGCCCACTGCATAGGCGTTGCGGCCATGAATTGTGCGGGTCATCAACAACCAGATGAGAATTGTCGCGATGACAAAGATGATCGTCGGGGTTTCGATTCCGAGGATATCGGCCTCGGCAAAATCCACCAGCGTCCAGTTTAGATTGGAGGTCGGGTTTTCACCGTTATACATAAAGACCAAGCCGCGAAATCCCAGCATGGACCCAAGCGTGACGATAAAGGCATCAACGCCCGTCTTCCACACAATCAATCCGTTAATCAAACCCAGAATCATGCCAACAATCAAAGATAGCAGGATCGAAACCGGGATGACCCAATCTCCGAGACCGGCAAAGATCGGCCACGTCATACTGTCAAGCATCACCACCGCGCAAAGCGCATAAATTGCCCCGACCGAAAGGTCGATGTTGCCGTTGATCATTACAATCGTCATCCCCAGCGCGATGATCCCAATAGGGGCCGACTGTTTGAACAGCAGCAACATGTTTGCCCCATCCATAAATGCCTTGTCCGAAAGTGACAGGAATTCACCCGCGACGGAGAAGAAAATGAGTTCCAGCACAATGAAAACCCAGATTGCGTTGTTTTTCAGGAACTTGAGTGTTGATGTTTTATCCATACCTATTTCCTCACGCGATCGGTGACAGCAGGCGGCCACGTTTGGCCGCGATATCAAGCCAGACAGCCAAAATTATGATGACCCATGTGACAACGTATTGGACGTAGAATTGTAGCCCAACGAGCAGCAAGCCATTTTGGATGAAGCCCAAGATCAAGACGCCGATAACCGTTTTGAAAACTGTGCCTGATCCCCCCAGCAAAGAAGCCCCGCCAAGGATGACCGCAGCGAGAACGTCAAGCTCGAGCCCCTGACCAACCGTGTTTTGGCTACCTAAAGACCGGCTGGCCTGAATGAGACCGGCCGTGGCCACACAAAACGAAGACATCAGGTAGCACATGAAGACAACGCGCGCGCGGGGAATACCCGAAAACGTCGCCGCAATTCCATTGCCGCCCACCGCATAGGTTTTACGCCCAAACGGAGTTTTGCCCAGCACCACGCTCAGCACAACGGCCAAGAGCCCGAAGATCAGAACAGGTACAGGCACGCCCATAACGGCCTCTTGGCCGAAAAAGCCGAACCAAGTGCCCTGCTTGTCGGCGATATCCATGTTCTTGCCGCCAGAATACGTTAGCGTCAGACCATGGATTGCTGACAACATGCCCAGCGTCACGATAAGCGAGTTGAGCTTTAGATAGCCGACGAGAAAACCAATCAATGCACCAAGCGCCATCGTCATCCCAAACATGACGGGAATGGCAAGCTCGGGGCCGATCTTGTCATGTAAATCAAGCACGACGATTGTGGAAAAGGACATCATCGAGCCAACTGAAAGATCAAGGTTGCCGCTGATGACGACAAAGGTCACGCCGAGGGCCATCACGCCGAGAATGGCAGACGAACGTACCACACCCAGAACGTTATCAAGTCCCAGAAACCGTTCGTTTGCCAACGTAAAACCGACCATAAAAATCGCAAAGGCGATCAGGATGCCCTGACGCGCCAACACGTTTCCTATGGTCTTCATTCTGTCGTCTGTCATCGTCTTTTCCTCCCAACGCGGTCTGTCAGACCAACGTCATTCCCCCGTCGATCATTACGATCTGTCCGGTCATGTAGTCGCTGTCCTTTGATGCAAGAAACGTCGTCGTTCCGGTGATATCCGCCGGGTCTGCTACACGTCCCTTTAAGATGTCAGCGGCAAACTCTTCCATGGCTTCACCGGGGCGGCTGAAGGCTCCGATTTCCATCAGGTCCCGATCCACTTCTTCCCACATCTCGGTGGCCACAACACCCGGCGCAAAACCTGTGACGGTGATATCATGCTTTGCCAGATCGCGCGCGGCGGATTGTGTCAGTGCGACAACCGCAAATTTTGAAGCACAATAGGGCGCGACATTGTCAAAGCCCTGCCGACTGGCAATCGACGCAGTGTTGATGATTTTCCCTCCGGTGCCTTGCGCGATCATCTGTTTGGCGGCTTCCTGAATTCCGATCATCACGCCCAGGCCGTTGATATCCATGATGAAATGCCAGTTTTCTTCGGTCACATCCAGAAAATTCATCGGTTTGTTGACGCCAGCATTGTTGAATTTTACGTCCAATTTACCAAATTTCTTGACCGTCTGCGCAATCAGCGCCGAAGCCTGATCGCGTTTTGTGACATCCACAGCGTAGGACATGACTTTTCCGCCATTGTCCGCAGCGCGCTGCGTGTTTTCGGCAGCGACATCAGCCACTTTTACGCCATTGATGTCAGCGAAACAAACGTCGGCGCCCTCATCCAATAGTGCTTCACCGATTGCGCGACCAATGCCTTGTGCTGCACCCGTGACAATACAAGATCGTCCTGTGACTCGCCCCATAGCGTCACCCCCGATTGGTCAAAATTATCTGAAAAATTTGGCGGACAGACGCAAAAAGGTCCGTCCGCCTTTGGGAGAGTTCTTAAAAGACGGGCTTCGTGAACTGGTCCATATTCGCCTTGGTGATCTTTGGTGTGTCAAAGTAGTTCAGGAACGGAACTTCTTTGCCACCCAGAACATCCAGAGCGGTTTTAAGCGCAGCTTCAGCATCGTCTACCGGCGATTGATAGATAGATCCGTAGTATTCACCACGTGCCATCGCTTCGTAGCCAACAGCAAAGTTTGTGGCGCCCACAAAGGCAATATCACCGACGCGGCCGGCAGCGATTGCGGCATTCATAGCGCCAACACCCATGTTGTCATCACCGGCATATACACCGTCGATGACATCATATTTGACAAGGAAAGCTTCCATGACGGTTTGCGATTTTTCACGGTTCCAGTCGCCGGGCTGTGTTTCGACCAGCTCAACGTCCGGGCACACTTCGGGAAGGCGATCTTCGAACCCTTTGGCTCGCTCAATCGCGGTGGTGTATCCGGGTTGGCCTGAAATTTGCAGAACGCGGCCTTTTCCATCCAGCGCTTCACACATCAGTTCGGCCGAGCGCGCACCCTGCGTGATGTTGTCTGGGCCGGAGAAAGATTTGACGAATTCATGGCCGGCTTCGGCGATGTTCGAATTGGTCACGATTACCGGAATACCAGCTTTAAACGCTTCACGCACAGCAGGGATCACCGCTTCGCCATTCGTCGGCCAGATGATGATTGCATCAACCTCTTGCTGGATAAGATCCTGCATCTGAGCGATCTGGCGGGCGACGTCACCGCCTGCATCCAGAACCACAGCTTCGACATCGGCATTGGCCTCTGCCGCAGCAATAAACGCTTTTTCATATGTGGTCTGGTAGCTGTCCACGCCCACATTATTCTGCGTGATGCCGATTTTGTAGGTTTCAGCAAAAGCTGCGCCAGCAAGCGCCAGGCCTGCGATAGCCGTTGTGCTTGCAATCAGTGTCTTGAGTGATTTGTTCATTTCGGGTTCCTCCCTTTGATCTGTTCTTGTTGAGGCTGCTGTTCCTTTCGGAACGCGTATCGAATCCTTAAGCAACCTCGCCCCGCCACTTTCTCAAATAGCGTCGCTCAACCCTTGTCGAATAAGTTCAGTTTGAACATTTTAGTGTTCAAAATGGATAATTACCCCATATTGCCACAAGCTCATTATGGACAAGTTAGGGAGGTGGGGCGAATCCCCCCAAGAAAAAAATGAACGATTCTCGCAAATACGGACCAGCTCCCTTGAAAATGCAAGTCATTACAAATGACCATCTGATGGCCCAAAAGGTTCCCTCCGGGGCAGATGTCCCGACGGGGAGCGCCGAGTTGTTGCGTGTAATCGGCTTTCTTGAAGCTTTCACTGTTGAAGTTGAAACAACATTGGAGACCGGCGCGCCGAACCCCTATCTGAACATGGCCATAACTCTGATCCGCAATCATCTTGAAAGCAAGATGGTCACGGCTTCGGCGCTTGTGGCCGCCTCTGGGGTTCCGTACGCGACAGGCCGCCGCAAACTTGACGAAATGCTAACGTCTGGTCTGATCGAGCAGCGCCCGCGTACGAAAAGTGGTAAATCATTTTCACTTCACCCAAGCGCGGATCTGATGTCCAAATGGGGCCGGTTGTCCGGGCGTGTGCTGAGATTGGCTGCGCAAAGTCTTGGAACCAGCCACAGTGAAGAGGCTGAAAAGGATTATTACTACGGCGGCTCTTATATGTCCGGCAAAACCATTCAATCGCCGCAGGTGTTGTCTGAGCCGTTGGCGTTGTCGGGTGGTCTGCGCATTCTGGTGCATGGTGATCCGACGTTCATGGTCATGGAGAACCTCAAGCGTCGGTTTGAGCAAATGATCGGCGAAAAAATCAATCAGCGCGCATTTTCCATTGACCGCTTGCACGAAGAAGCCTTGCGCAACTTTGACCGCAAAGTCAGCCGGTACGATATTATTGCGGTTGATCTGCCCTGGATTGGTGAATTTGCCGCAAAGGGTTTGCTGCTTCCGCTCGACAGCATTCTAGATGTTGAACGTTTAGACCCCAGCGACTTTCATACCGCCGGTTGGCAAGCTGCCCACTGGGGTGGTCGCCCATACGGCGTTCCCAGCCAAACGACCCCCGAATTGCTGTTCTATCGCAAAGACTGGTTCGCCGAAGCCGGGATTGAGCCGCCAACAACGACCGAGCAGCTCTTAGATGCTGCGCGTGCGCTGCATAACCCGTCGCGTGGGCGGTATGGCGTCGCGTGGAATGCCGCCCGTGGCACCGCCCTAGGGCATCAGTTTATGATGGCCTGTGCAGACTTTGGCCAGCCGATCCTGAACCTGCACCCGATTGCAGGTGGCTTTAATGCGGATGTTGCTGACCGCCACGATCTGGTGCCAACAATTGATACACCTCTGGCGCTGGGGGCCGCTGAATATCTCAGAAACCTGTTGGATTTCTCGCCGCCCGACATCTTGTCCATGTCATGGTATGAACGGGTCCGCCCCTACGCGGCAGGCAAGATTGCGATGGCCTATGGGTATACGCTGTTGGCGCCTTATTTTGAGTCCGATCCTTCATCCCCAGCATTTGGGCAAACCGGATATCTGCCGCATCCCGCAGGTCCGTCAGGTCAACCGGTTGCGCCGGTTGGCGGCTATGTGCTGGGCATTCCATCCAACGTGCCCGTGGACAGGCGCGCCGCTGCAGCAGAGGCGCTGATCGCTTTCACGTCAGCCGAGGCGCAGAAACTTTACATCCAGTCTGGCAGTCGCACAGCGCCGCGCTACTCGGTTGGGGCTGACCCTGAGGTGCGCCGTCTGTCCACCATATTTGAGGCCGTCGACGGCATGTCTTGGCGGGACGAGCTTCAGTTCTGGCCCCGTCCACCGGTGCCGGAAATCTCTGAAATTATCCACATTTGCGGTCAGGAAATGCACGACATGCTGCGCGGGATTAACTCCCCTCGTGACGCTTTAAAACACGCCCAGCAGCGGGCCGAAAATGCAATGAAACTAAATTCCTAGGGAGGAAATCATGGACCCCAATCGCCTAAAAGGTAAGAATATTCTCATCACTGGTGCCGCTGGTGGCATGGGTGCCGCCAATGCGGAAAATTTTGCCGCGCAAGGCGCTAATATATGCGTTGGTGATCTGGATTTTGAGAAGGCGCAAACGGTCGCTGACAGCATCAATGCTGCAGGGAATGGCAAGGCCGTCGCGGTCCTGATGGATGTCACCAAACGTGAGGATAACGCGGCGGCTGTGGCGGCGACCGTAGAAGCGTTTGGATCGATCAATGTTGGCGTCTTTAATGCTGGCCTGAACAAGCCCCGGTTCTTCATGGATATTGATGAAGACAACTGGGATATGATCATGAACGTGAACACAAAGGCCATGTGGCTGGGCATGCAGGAAACTGCGCGTCAAATGATCAAGCAGGGCCCGATGGAAGACCATCCCTACAAGATCATCAATGTCGGCTCTATCGCGTCGCGCAAGCCGCTGGTGGACGTGACGGTTTACTGCACTTCGAAATACGGTTGTCTGGCGTTGACCCATTGCGGCGCTGTTGCTTTGGGCGAGCACAATATCACAGTGAACGGCTATGCGCCGGGCGTGGTTGTGACCCCGCTTTGGGACCAGCTGGACAAGGATCTAGTAGAGATCGGATTCAAGGAAAGAGCCGGGCAAGCCTATGAAGACATTTCCGAAAACGAGCTGGTCATTAAGCGTGTGTCTTACCCCAAAGACATTGTTGGCACAGCATCATTCCTCGCCAGCGACGACAGCGACTATATGACCGGACAGATGATCCACATCGATGGCGGGTGGTGCATCCAGTAGGCAACAGGTCCCAGTGCCAAAACAATATTCAGGATTAGAAACGCACTTTTCGGGGTGCCAAGGAGGCTTTAATGGCTCAACCCAATACGTCTGCGCTGAACCCGCGCATCCTACAACCGGGCGATATCGACCCAAACTGGCGCTGGGACAAACATATTCCGTCGTCAGGGCACACCGCCGTCGATTTTGAACGCCGCGTCGATCACGACCGGCTGCGCCGCTATCGGCTGTCACGCGCCAAGGATGCGCTGAAAAAATCGGACCTCGGCTCGATGCTGATGTTTGACGTGAACAACATCCGTTATGTCTCGGGCACCAAGATCGGCGAATGGGAACGCGACAAAATGTGCCGTTTCTGCCTGCTGGCTGGCGACGATGAGCCTTATGTCTGGGATTTCGGCAGCGCGGCTGTGCACCACCGTGAGTATTGCGACTGGCTTGATCCAGAGCGGATGCTGGCCGGTGTTGTTGGCATGCGCGGCACCATCCCGCCCAGCTTTGGACTGATGAAGCGGTATGCGGAAGAAATCGCCGGGCTGATCAAAAAGGCCGGGATGGCGGATATGCCGGTGGGCGTGGACTATGCCGAAACCGCGATGTTCTTTGCGCTACAAGAGGCCGGACTGAACGTGGTAGACGGTCAGCAGGTCATGCTGAGCGCGCGCGAGATCAAAAACGTCGACGAAATCCAGCTGCTGAACCAAGCTGCCGCTATGGTCGACGGTGTTTATCACATGATCTACGAGGAACTAAAACCGGGTGTGCGTGAGAACGACATCGTGGCGATGTCAAACAAGATGCTCTATGAAATGGGCTCTGACGATGTAGAGGCGATCAACGCCATTTCCGGCGAACGCTGCAACCCGCATCCGCATAACTTTACAGACCGTCTCATTCGCCCCGGTGATCAGGCATTCTTCGACATTCTGCAGTCCTACCAGGGCTATAGGACCTGTTACTACAGAACGTTCAACGTCGGTTTCTCGACCCCTAGCCAGAACGACGCCTACATCAAGGCGCGTGAATGGATTGATGCATCAATTGATCTAATCCGCCCAGGTGTCACAACGGACGTGGTGGCGCAAGCTTGGCCCAAGGCCGAAGAGTTCGGGTTCCCTGATGAGTTGTCAGCCTTCGGCCTACAATTCGGTCATGGCCTGGGTCTGGCCCTGCACGAGCGCCCGATCATCAGTCGCTCGGTTTCACTCGAAAATCCGATGGAAATCCAGACCGGGATGGTCTTTGCGCTGGAAACCTACTGCCCAGCCACAGATGGCTATTCGGCAGCCCGGATTGAAGAAGAAGTTGTGGTAACCGACACTGGTTGCAAGGTGATCTCACTGTTCCCGGCGCAAGATCTGCCGATCGCCAACCGATACTAATCTCCCCGAACTTGCCCGCCTGTGCCTTTGCGCACAAGCGGGCACTTTTTGCGAAAGACCAGATATGAGCCCCGCCAAAACCAACACCGAAGACTACCTGCGTATGTATACGCAGATGGCGCGCATTCGTGCCTTTGAGGACAATGCCAACCAACTGTATCTCAGCGCCAAAATGCCTGGGCTGACCCATATGTATTCCGGTGAAGAGGCCGTTGCCGTTGGTATTTGTGAGGCATTGACCAAAACGGATAAAATTACCTCGACCCATCGCGGCCATGGGCACTGCGTTGCTAAAGGTGCGGACTTTAAACAGATGTTCTGCGAGCTTTTGGGCAAGGAAGAGGGCTATTGCCGGGGTAAAGGCGGTTCAATGCATATCGCGGATCAGTCCAATGGCAATCTGGGGGCAAACGCTATTGTCGGTGGCTCTATGGGCATCGCCACTGGCTCCGCTCTCAGCGCCAAACGCCTTGGCACGGACGATGTGACCGTCTGTTTCTTTGGCGATGGGGCGACGGCACAGGGGTTAATGTACGAGGTCATGAACATGGCAGCGCTGTGGAATTTGCCAGTGATTTACGCCTGCGAAAACAATCTTTACGGCGAATACACCAAAGTAGAGGAAACCATGGCCGGATCGATCACAGCCCGCGCCGAGGCCTTTGGCATCGAGGCGTTCAAAGTGGATGGTCAAGATGTGCTGGCAGTCAATGAGCTGACTCAAAAACTGGTCGCACGGTGCCGAAAGGGCGAAGGCCCGTTCTTTGTTGAACTGGAAACATACCGATATCACGGCCACCACGTGGGCGATATCAACCGCGAGTATTACCGGTCCAAAGAAGAAGAGACTTTCTGGAAAACCGAGCGCGACCCAATCACCAACTTTGGCAGATGGATAACCGCTGAAGGTATCGCCTCCGCGGAGGAGCTGGATGCCATCCGCGCCGACGTCAAAGCCGAGGCCGAGGCCGCCGTGGAATACGCGCTGGCCGCCAAATACCCTGATGAGGCCGAAGTCGACATGCACGTCTTTGCCGCCAACGCCTAAGGAAAAACCATGCGCGAGATTACACTTTCCAAGGCCGTAAACGAGGCTATCGCCGAAGAAATGCGGCGCGATGATACGATTTTTCTGCTCGGCGAAGATGTCGCTGAGGCAGGCACACCATTCAAAATCCTATCCGGTCTGGTCGAGGAATTTGGCACCGAACGGATTATCGACACGCCCATCTCCGAACCGGGTTTCATGGGAATCGCCGTGGGCGCCGCAATGACCGGCAGCCGCCCCATCGTTGATCTGATGTTTGGCGACTTTCTGTTTCTGGTCATGGATCAACTTTGCAATCAGGCCGCCAAGACCCACTATATGTCAGGTGGCAAAATGAACGCACCGCTCGTGCTGCGCACCAACATGGGAGCGACCAGGCGTTCGGCTGCACAACACAGCCAATCTCTCCACGCGTTGGTTGCCCATATTCCGGGCCTCAAGGTTGCGATGCCGTCCTCGGCCTATGAGGCCAAAGGCCTGATGAAAACCGCGATCCGAGACAACAACCCTGTCGTCATCTTCGAAGACAAGCTGATGTACAACGACAAGGCCCCTGTGCCCGAAGAGGAGTTCCTGATCCCCTTCGGTGTCGCCAACATCAAGCGCGAAGGCTCTGACATCACTCTGATTGGGACTTCCTCGATGGTGCAAATTGCCGAAGCCGCCGCCGACATTTTGGCGGCTGAAGGGATCAGCGCCGAGGTGATTGACCCGCGTACCATCGTGCCACTGGATGAAGACGCAATTCTGAAATCTGTTCGCAAGACCAGTCGAGCCATTGTGATTGATGAAGGCCACCAAAGCTATGGCATTACGGGCGAAATTGCGTCGCGGATCATGGAAAAAGCGTTCTATCATCTGGACGGGCCAGTGATCCGCATGGGAGCCATGGATGTGCCGATCCCGTTCTCGCCAGCGCTTGAGGATATTACTGTCCCAACACCCGAAGCCGTCGCTCAAAACGCCCGCAAGCTCATGCGCGGAGAGATGTTCAATGACTCATGAGGTGATCATGCCCGCCCTCGGGATGGCGCAGGAAACCGGCAAGATTGTCAGTTGGCAAAAACAGCCCGGTGACGCCGTTAAGGCTGGTGACGTGCTGATGGAGGTCGAGACCGACAAAGCGGTTATGGAAGTTGAAGCGCTCGCCGATGGATACTTGGGTTCGGTCAGCGCTGCCGCTGGCGATGACATTCCTGTTGGTCAAGTTGTAGCGATCATTTCTGAGAGTGTTGAGGTCGCGGCAACAGCCGCTCCTGTGGCCAAAGCTGCGGCTGCCGGAACTCCAGACGGACAATCCATCATCATGCCAGCCCTCGGCATGGCGCAGGAAACCGGCCTGATTGTGGCATGGCACAAATCGCCTGGTGACAAAGTTAACGCTGACGATGTCTTGCTCGAAGTGGAAACAGACAAGAGCACGATGGAAGTTCCTGCCGGACACGACGGTTTCATCGCCGCACTGTTGGCAGAGGCTGGTCAAGATATTCCCGTTGGGAACGTCATTGCTGTTGTCTCGGCTACCGCCCCCGAGGCACCGTTTCAGGCATCCGCCGCGTCGGTTAGCACCGAGCCGATGAGAAAGCTGCCCGCTGTTCCCAAGGAGCCGAAGGCCTCTGGCGCCCTAATCGCGGCTCGCAATCCAATAGCGGCCGAGGGATCGCGCGTTTTCGCCTCTCCCAAAACCCGCCGCTTGGCGAAAGAGCAAGGATTGGATCTGACGCGATTGGTTGCGGCTGGACACCCGCAACCCTTTCACGTGGCTGACCTCGAGGTTTTGCGAAGCTTGCCGCAAAGCGGCGCGAATTCTGCAGCGCAGGGCGTGGCCTTGCCAAACCAGATCACCGCCCGTGTTCCGCGCGAAGGCACCGAAGATTTCCTAGATCGGATGCTATGCGAAGGCCAAATCGCACTCGCTCCTTCCACTCTCTGGGCCGCCTTCGCCGCTGCGGCTTTGCGCGACGCGACGCAAGCCGGGGACGAAACGCTGGTTATCGCACTGACGGACCTGCATGCTGATACGCGCTATCTGACCAATCCGGATCGGGCACGTCTGTCTAATCTGCTCGAGGCCGATCCTGACTCATCCGCTGACCTGATCTTGCGCGATCTCAGCGATAGTCCTATCACGGGCATGCGTCTGACGGGTTCCAGACAGCCCTCACTCAGCATTGCCACCGTTGGCGGTGACTATCGACTCAGTCTCGAATTTACCAACGATGAGCTGTCCGACACACAGGCCATCCGGCTTATCTCGGAGTTCACGGGTCGTCTGTCCGAGCCCCTGCGCCACCTACTTTAAAATTCTGGAAACCCAAATGAAACATACCGACCTCTACATTGATGGCCAATGGCGCGCAGGCGCATCCGGCACCCGATTTGACGTGATTAACCCTGCCACCGAAGAGGTCCTGGCCTCTGTGGCTTCGGCCGAAATTGGCGACGCTGATACTGCTCTTGATGCGGCCGAGGTTGCGATGGCACTTTGGTCCGCACTGACCCCGCGCCACCGCTCCGAAGTTTTGCGCAAAGCATGGGAGCTGATGACCGCCCGCTTACCGGAATTCGCAAATCTCATCACACTGGAGAACGGTAAAGCTGGAGCTGACGCGATGGGCGAGGCCACATATGCCGCCGAGTTTTTCCGTTGGTTTGCGGAGGAGGCCGTGCGTGCGGACGGAATGATCACCCACGCACCTGCATCGGGAGCGCGCATTATCGTACAGCACAAACCTGCAGGCATCGCTGTGCTGGTCACGCCATGGAACTACCCGGCCGCAATGGGCACCCGCAAAATCGCGCCAGCGCTCGCAGCTGGTTGCGCTGTCATCATCAAGCCCGCATCCGAGACGCCGCTTACAATGCTGGCGCTGATGCCGCTTTTGGAAGAGGCCGGCGTGCCCAAGGGCATGGTGAACGTCCTGCCTTCGCGCAAAACCGGCGCATTGGTCGATCACATGCTTCATGATCCCCGTGTGCGCGTGGTCAGTTTTACCGGTTCCACCGGGGTGGGCCGTAAATTGCTGCATTCCGCCGCTGATCAAGTCCTGAAGCCAGCTATGGAACTGGGTGGCAACGCCCCGCTGATCGTTTTTGAAGACGCCGATCTGGATGTTGCTGTTGAAGGCGCAATGTTGGCGAAAATGCGCAATTTGGGTGAAGCCTGTACTGCAGCTAATCGGATCTATTTGCATACGGACGTGGCCGAGGCATTTACCACCAGATTCACCGCTGCGATGGCGGCGTTGAAGGTGGGCGACGGGATTGACCCAAGTGTCGATGTTGGCCCTCTGGTGAATGCTGATACGCGCGACAAAGTCGCTGCTTTTGTCAAAGACGCTGTCGCCAAAGGGGCAAAGGTTGAACTCGGAGGCACTGTGCCCGTTGGCAAAGGTTTTTTTTACCCGCCAACCGTGCTGTCTAACGTCGCGGAGAATTCCGAATGCGTGAACGACGAAATCTTTGGCCCTGTTGCGGCCTTACAGACGTTCACCGACCAAGATGATGTCATCCGACGCGCCAATGACACGGAATACGGTTTGGTGGCCTATGTATTCTCTGAAGATATGAAACGCGCGTTGCAGGTCTGCGAGCGGCTAGAATACGGTATGGTCGGCCTAAACCGGGGGCTGGTATCCGACCCGGCTGCGCCCTTCGGCGGGGTCAAGCAATCGGGCCTTGGGCGTGAAGGCGGGCATGAGGGCATGCTTGAATTCATGGAAACGCAATATATTTCCGCCAACTGGTAACGTAAGCGACATGACCGATGTCATCGCAAGCACTTCTGTCCGCACCTTGGCGCTTGAAAAAGGGATTGATCTGGAAAAACTGGCCGGCGATCTTAGGTGGCAAAGCATCGCGCGCGAAGATCTGCAAAGCGGGATACCCTTGCAGCGTAGCACCAGCGATACCGCGTAAGCCAGCCCCGAACTGACGTAGGTCGGCTTGACGGCTGCGCAGGCCAAACAGGCCGGGCGTGCATACAAGACGACTAGCTTTCCTTGGGTCACAAGCGGGCGCAACCTGAGTTCAGGCGGTAGAAACGGATTAACCAAACTTGTTTACGATCCTGACATTCTGCTAATTCTGGAGTGTAATTGGTCGGCACATATGCAGGCGAGTTGCTGGCTGAAATGGCTCTGGCAGTGGAAATAGGTAACACGATCAAAGATGTTGCGCTAACGGTTCACGCCCATCCGACCCTTTCAGAAACGGTGGCTTTCGCAGCTGAGAGGGTGTTGGGGACACTGACTAACCTGTGATTTTTCGGGGCGGCCTGTCCCGTCGCACTAAGGTACCGGTCCTGCTGGTTTTTGGCAGGACGCGGCGATGCGAGAGACAACTTTTTGCACCTCCAGCGCCTCTTGAAAGTCAGGGCCGGGATTTACTCCATCAGCAATGGCCTCAATAAGCTGCGCCACTTCAATGACTTTCAGGTCATTGAACCCCAGATGATGGCCCGGAGCGGGGCAAAAATTTCCGTAAGGTGGATGATCGGGGCCCGCCTCAATTTTCGTAAACCCAGAGGTACGCCCGGCTCCGGTGCCTCTACACAGCAGCAATTCATTCATCCGCTCCTGGCTGAATACAAGTGCCCCTTCGGTTCCGGTGATCTCCCAAGACAGATCCATCGTCCGTCCGCTTGCCGCCCAGTTTGCCTCAATCGTTCCCACGGCGCCATTTTCAAACTCCACCAAAGCGAATGTCGCATCATCCACCAGAACAGGCGTACGCTCGACCGATCCTGGACAGATCGGGCGGGTTTTGTGAATGGTTCTGCTTTTGCCAGTCACATTGGCGATGGGCCCCAATAGAAACCGCGCCATCGAGATAATGTGGCTGCCTATGTCGGCCAAAGCGCCGCCTCCATCCGGGTCGGTGCGAAACGAATGCGCCACGTCCGGGTCAGCCATATAATTCTCGGCATGGCGCCCGCGAAACGAAACCACTTCGCCAATTTCGCCCGCCTTGATTAGGTCGCGGGCAAGCCGGATCATCGGATTTCGTAAGAAATTGAAGCCGACCATCGTTACAACACCCGCCTTTTGCGCGGCCTCGGTCATGCGTGTTGCGCTTTCCAGAGTAGTCGACAGCGGTTTTTCGCAGTAGACATGTTTGCCAGCCGCCAAAGCGGCCATCACTACAGGCTCGTGCAGTACATTGGGCGCGGTGACGGCCACTAGATCGATCCCCGGATCAGCACAGATCTCGCGCCAGTCTCCGGTGGCCCGTTGAAACCCAAGCGCGGCAGCGTTTTGCGCGGCTATGTCATCCGAAACATCAGCCAGCATTTCGGCCACTGGTTCAAGCGGCAGATCAAACAACCCACTGACCGAGCGAAAAGCATTGGCATGGCAGCGCCCCATAAAGCCGGCACCAACCAGCCCCACACGCAACAGAGGTTTCTGTGTCATGAGATATCCCTATGTCCAATCCAGCGGGACCACTGCACCGCTTCTGCTGGCCTGATCGCAAGCCAGAGCAATCGCCAGAGCATCGCGTCCGTCCTGCACAGTACAAGACGGCGCCCGCCCCTCTGTTACCGCGTTATAGAATTCATCCAGGGCATGGCTGAACGAAGCGTCGTAGCGTTCGAGGAAAAAGTGCTTGAGAGGCGGCTTTGCTTCGGTGGAACCCACGCCCCAGCGGATCAGATTTTCATCGCGCTGATTGGTGGTCTGCATCATGCCCTTTTCGCCAAAAGCCTCGATCCGCTGATCAAAACCGTACGAACACCGGCGCGAATTGTTGATATGCACCAGACAGCCTGATGGCATTTTAAGCGTGGTCATTGACGTGTCGCAATCGCCCAAAGCTCCAATTTCAGGATCAATCAGACAGGATCCAGCGGCAAAAACTTCGACCGGGCGCTCGCTCGCGATCCAGCACATCAGATCGATGTCGTGGATTGTGGCATCCACGAAATACCCGCCCGACGCTTTGACATAAGATATTGGTGGTGGAGCGGGCTCACGGCTGGTGCTCATCAGAAACGAAAGCTGGCCCAAATCGCCTGCTCCAACTGCTTTTTGGAGGGCGGTAATGTCGGGGTCAAACCGGCGGTTGAACCCCAGCATGAATGGCACCGGATGGGTCTCTAATACAGCTAGACATTGCTCGGCACGTTCAAGCGATTGATCAAGCGGTTTTTCGCAAAAGATCGGCATTCCTGCCCTGGCGCTGGCAATGATGTATTCCAGATGGGTGTTGGCTGGAGTCGCGATCAACACCACGTCGACGTCCGAGTGAGTAAGTGCCTGATCCAGGTCGTTCAACGCTTCTCCACCGTATTGCGCGGCAATGGTCTGGGCAGACGCCAGGTTTGGGTTAAACACGACGGACAAACGCAAACCGGGATGCGCATTGATCTTGGGGCCGTAGACATGGGCCATACGTCCGCTTCCAAGCAAAGCAATTCCGAGTGTTTCCACAGTATTTCTCCTGCACTAGGGCGTTCAGAGGATTCCCTTGCGCAAAATGTGCGCCGCACCTTTTTCACCAATCATTATGGCCGCCGCATTGGTATTTGCGGTCACTATCCTGGGCATAATTGAAGCATCAATCACCCGCAGACCTGAAAGCCCATGCACCTTGAGGTCCGTATCAACCACTGCACTGGGCCCTGTACCCATTGCGCAGGTACCAACCGGATGCAGCAACGACAGACCATTCTGACGACAATACGCTATCATTTCAGTGTCTGAATCAACATCCGGACCCGGTGAAATCTCGCGCACCACGCAATCGTCCATTGGCTTAGTTTGGGAAATTCTTCGCCCCAGTCTCAGGCCCGCGACAGCGGCCTGATGATCCGCCTCGTGTTCAAAGAAGTTGAACTGAATGGCAGGATCAGTGCGGGCATCAGGGCCTTTCAGCCTGACGTGTCCCCGGCTTTGTGGTCGCATATGCTCGGCCAGGATAGTGAAGCCTGAGAATGGGTGCGGTTTCAGGTCCTCGGTGGTACACCAGGCCATGAATGTGACCATCATATCAGGCGTTGGAACGTTGCTCGAACTGTGGACGAATGTATTTGAGTAATTGCCGTTATCGGCAAATGGGCCCGTGCGAAACATCAGATAGCGCAGCAACTGAAGCCCGCCGCGCAGCTTGTTGTTGTAAAGGTCGTTTACCGTGGTCTTAAGTTTGGATTCAAATTCTAGCCCGATACCAAAATGGTCCTGAAGGTTCTCGCCGACCCCGGGCAGGTCATGAGCCACATCGACCCCCATCTCACGCAGATGCGCCCCCGGGCCAATGCCCGAGCGCAACAGCAAATGGGGCGAGCTGAATGTGCCCCCGCACAGGATAACCTCGCGGCGCGCTTTGGCTAAATAGCGTACACCCTTGCGGGACCATTCCACGCCAGTGACCCGCTTGCCCTCGATCATCAACCGTTCGGCAAGCGCGTGTTTTTCAATCGAGATATTTTGCATTGCGGAGCCGCGTAAATAGCCCGAAGCAGTGGTCCAGCGCCGGCCCTTGCGAGTGGTGGTCTGCACATATCCAGTGCCCAATTGAGCCGCGCCGTTAAAGTCATCGTTACGCGGGATGCCAAGGTTTTCAGATGCAGCATGAAAAGCATCCCCTAACGCGTGAGGGGATGGCAGGTCTGACACGGAAACGGGTCCACCAATCCCATGAAATTCGCTTGGTCCGCGTTCCTGATCTTCGCTTTTTTTGAAATAGGGCAGAACATCATTCCAGCCCCACCCGGTGCACCCCCGTTCTTGCCAACCGTCAAAATCCTCTGGCTGACCACGCATATAGATCATACCGTTGATGGCACCCGTCCCGCCCATGACCTTGCCACGGGGCTGAAACAGGCGTCGATTGTTCAGATGTGGTTCAGGCTCGCTATTGAAGCACCAATTTACCTTGGGATTATTGTAGAGCATGGAATAGCCTAGGGGAACGTGGATGAAGGGACTGCGGTCGGCCCCACCTGCCTCCAGCAAGAGTACTTTATGTCCAGCTTCACCAAGGCGTCCGGCGACAACACATCCTGCAGAGCCTGCCCCCACGACAATATAGTCGAACTCCCCATCCCTATTTCCCATTCAATAATCCCACTTCAATTAGGGTTGATACATTCAGTATCGCATAGACCTGCGGGGCGCCGAATCTCGACTATGTCAACTTTGGATATTTTTGGTGTTTTGCGGCTTGGTGTAACTAGTTAAATGTAAGAATATCCAAAATGGACGAAAGCTATGACAAGAGAAGAACTGCTCCGGGTTCTGAATTTTGCAGGATCCTTACGTAAACTCAGTGAGGAACAGACGACGTTGGCATCGGTTGATGCGCGGTGGAATATCATTGCCTATGCGATGCAACGGCATTTGGAGGGGAAGCGGCTTACAGTCACTTCGCTGGCTGATGCCGCGGAGGTTCCTTATGGGACAGCGATGCGGCGGATAAGTGAGTTGATGGATGAAGGGCTGCTGCTGCGCAGGCCGCGTTCAAAGACTGGTAAGTCTTTTTCCCTGCACCCGACCCGTGAACTGATTGCACAGTTTGAGGTCTTTGCAGGGGAATTCAAACGCACCGTGGGTGAAACCTTCGGCTTCACAGATGGGGAAAACGAAGGGATCGAAGGTGGTTTCTACTTCGGTGGCCACTACATGACCTCGCGCATCCTTTCCTATCCAAATGCGATGCGCGTCGGGATTGGAAAAGAGCGGACAATCCGCATACTTTGTCCAAGTGACCCCACCTTTAAGACGCTCAAGAAACTTTCTTCTCGACTCAACGAACTTTGTGGCGCGCAATTTGAGTTTACGACACTGCCGCTCGACCAGCTGCACGATGAGATCATTGAAAATCAAAACCGGGCGAAATCGCGCTACGATATTATGGCTGTTGATTTACCTTGGATTGGTCAGCTTGCGGAAAACAATGCGATCATGCCCCTGAATGACTTGTTAGCTGAACATGATTATCGTGGGTCGGATTTCCACGCCACGATTTGGCGCGCTGCGCGGTACCGCGGGGAGCAATGCGGCATCCCCATTCAGCCCACTGTCGAGTTACTGTTTTACCGCAAAGATTTGCTAGCTGATGAAGGCTTGGACATCCCGCGTACGACCGTTGCGCTCTTGCGGGCGGCCAAGGTTTTGCATGGGAAGCGGCGCGGTCAATCCGGCATTGTGATGAATTACGCACGCGGCACACCCGTGGCGCATACATTCATGCAAACGCTGGCAGATTTTGGATCTCCCGTTATCGACCTTTCAATCAGCGTTGATGGGTTTGATACTGACAATATTTCAGATGAAAACTGCCGCCCATTGATAGACACCGAAGCGGGATTAGAGGCGGCGCAGTTTCTGATAGATTTGCTGCAATATGCACACCCGGAAAGTCTGCGTTGCGATTGGGATCGGCGGATTGATATCTTTTCGCGCGGAGAGGCAGCGCTGACATATGGCTGGTCGATCCGGGCGGCGCGGTTTGAATTGGACGAAACCGCTCCCGCACACGGGAAAGTTGGATTTGCGTCGCATCCTGCAAAGCCGGGGTTGAGGCCAGTGTCGCCTGTTGGCGGTTTTGTACTCGCCCTACCGGCGTCACTTGACCAAGACCGCACTGCCGTCGCTTGGAAAGCGATGGAATATCTAACACGGCCCGAACTGATGAAGCTGTATGTCCAGAACGGCAATCTGACCAGTCCGCGTTTTTCTACCAGCGCAGACCCAGAGGTTCAGGCCATTTCCGAAATGATACGTGAGATTGATCAGATGGAGCAGAACGGGACGTTACAGGTCTGGCCACGCCCGCCCATACCGGAATTTGCTGATATCGTTTCTATCCTCGGCGACGAAATTTACTTCATGCTGCAAGGGCAGAAATCGGTCAAAGAGGCGCTTGCCACGGCGCAATTCCGGGCTGATGAAATGTTTCGGGGCAAACCGAAGATTTGAATCAAAATGCCTCGCGCTAGCAAAAGCGCGAGGCTCGTTTTTTAGAATCGGTTTGTCTTACCAGGAGGGGCGGTCAAATTGATCGACATTCTCTGGCAGCACTTTCGGTGTCTCGATGCCTTGTATAGCCGGAACCTCGATGCCATTGGCAACACGCACAGCCGTCTGGATGGCAAGGATCGCGTCATCAATCGGGGATTGCTTGTTTGAGCCAGAATGCCAACCTGCTTTCATCGCGTCCCAACCTTCGCCAAACTGGTTACATGTCACCACTTTGACCTCACCGGCTGCTTTACCCGCGCCTTGCAGCGCGCTGATCACACCAAGTCCCATACCGTCATCAAAGGCATAGACACCATCAATCTGGTCGCCAAACTGGGTTAGGAATGTTTCCATAACAGTTTGCGCTTTCTCGCGATTCCATTCAGCTGTCTGGCTGGCGAGGATATTAATGTCGGGGTAGTCATCTGCCATCTTATCCAGAAAGCAATTTTTGCGCAGAATTGACACGCTGTAGCCCGGCGTGCCCTCGACAACCACAATATCGCCACTGCCTCCAAGTGAATCGGCCAACATTTCAGCAGATTGTTCTGCCTGTGCACAATCGTCTGGGCCGGTGTGACCAACAATGTAGCGACGGCCCGCTTCACCGATTGGAGAATTGGATGTCACGACAGGAATGCCCGCACGGGATGCTTCGCGGATTGCCGGGATCAGTGCATTCTGTGAGGTCGGCCAGACAACGATGGCATCCATATTCTGAGAGGCCATGTCCTGAATCTGGTTGAACTGCGTGGCTGGATCACCCTGGGGATCCATTACGGTTGCATCAAGTCCAAGCTCTGCGGCGTAGGCAATTGCCGTTTCCGCATATTTAGCCTGATAGGCATTCGATCCTGGATACAGCACGGTAATGCCAATCTTGGTCTCTGCTAGGGGTTTTTGTAATTCGCCACCCAGCCACTCAGGCGCGTCCTGGGCTAGCGCGGGCAACGCAAGTACCGTGGCCATGGCACCCACGGCCAGTTTTGTAAAAATGTTCATATTGTCCTCCCTGTGTCGTCCATTGTCATCGCAAAACAAATGCGGACGCGTTCATCCGTTTCTGGTCTTATATTTTAGATTCTGAGCAACTCGAACAATGGGCAAGATGTCCAGAGTTGATATTTTTGCTAAAATCGACCAACAGCCCTTTCGCATTTGCAAATAAAGTCCATTTTGGATTTTATTACAGTAGGACCCAATCGACCAACTTCCTAAGCTTGCATGAAACGGGAGGGATAGCGGAAATGGAATTGCTTTCCAGGATCATCATACAGCTTAAGAGACATGGACTTGTCGTCGCCTTCACTGTTTTTCTTGCAGTCGTTGCTCTTAATACAAACGCTTTCCTAAGTCTGGGGAACATACTTGATGTTCTTCGTCAGGTGTCAATCACAGGCATGATTGCCGTCGGAACAACATTCGTGGTGATCACAGGGCGTCTGGATCTTTCTGTTGGCTCGATGTTGACGCTCTTGACCGTTTTGCTGGTTGACCAGCACAATCAGGTCGGGCCCTTGGGTGCCATCATTATCACTCTCGTTGCGGCTGTTGCGCTGGGTGCATTCAACGGGTTGTTGGTCGGATATCTCAAACTCAACGCCTTGATTGTAACACTTGCGATGTTGTCGTTTCTCCAGGGTCTCACACTGCTTTATTCCGGCGGGAGCAACGTCAATATCCCTAACGCGCAAACAACTTGGTTTCGCTTTTTTGGACGCTCTGATCTGTTCGGGATCCCTGTGCCAGTCTTGCTGTTTCTAGGAGTTGCCGCCGTTGCTGGATATATCTTAGCACGTACCGTTTTTGGCCGACAAATCTATGCTGTCGGCGGAAATGAGACGGCTTCCGTATTTTCAGGTGTATCAGCGCATCGTACTGTTTTCTGGGCGTATGTCCTTTCGGCGCTTACAACTGGCTTTGCAGCCGTCATTCTTGGTAGCCGAGTCATGGGCGCGCAGAACACCATCGGTCAAGGATACGAGTTAACTGTACTGGCGGGCATCATCCTTGGCGGCACCTCAATGATAGGCGGCTCCGGCAGTGTCTGGCGTACGGTCATCGGAATCTCGATGCTTGGATTTATCCAGAACGGCCTGCTGCTAATGGGCTTTCCCTATTACGTGCAGTGGCTGGTCACTTGGGTCGTCATCATCGTAGCGGTTTGGATCGATCTGGCAGGAAAACGCGGAAGGGTCATGGTATGACGATGACAAATACACACAAATCAGAATCTACAAGTAACGCTATAATTGTTTGGCTCTTTCGCAATCATATCTGGTTGTTCTTGGGGCTGGCAATTATTGTGTTCTCACTGGCATCACCGTATTTCCTAACAGTCAATAATATCTCAAATGTTCTCACTCAGGGCGCGTTCATTGGCATCCTTGCGGTGGGTATGACACTCGTAATGATTGACGGAGAGATTGACCTTTCGGTTGGTGCGATTCTGGCTCTGGCGACGGCGCTGGCTATTGGCCTTCAGGAACCGATTGGTGTCTGGCCCGCCATTTTCGTTGGCGTTCTGTCAGGTGCCGCATTGGGTTTTGTGAACGGAGCAATCACTGCGTTTTCCGGCATCCATTCTTTCATCGTTACCCTGGGCGCACTTATCGGCGTGCGCGGATTGGTCTTCATCTACACTGGTGAAGACGCGTTAATGGTAGTGGATTTTGCATATACGGAATATGCCGAAATCTATCTCGGTCCAGTTTCGATCACAGCGCTCATCTTCTTTGCGCTCGCCCTGTTCTTTCAGTGGGTCCTCACCAGCACACGCCATGGGCGCGAGACCTTTGCGATAGGGGACAACATTGAAGCTGCCCACGATGCAGGCATCAACATTAAACGTCACAAGATCATCAACTTTACGATCTGCGGCACAATGGCGGCAGTGGCAGGTATCTTGCTGTCGATGCGTCTGGGCACTGCCGAGCCGAATGCTGGGAAAATATGGGAGCTTTGGACGATCATCGCTGTGGTGCTTGGCGGCACCCGGCTCACAGGCGGTTTTGGCTCTATGTGGAAAACTATTGGCGGTGTGATGACACTTGCCGTGCTGCGCAACGGCTTGCGGCTGTTGAACACACCCAATTACGTGGAATTGATGGTGATGGGAGCAGTGCTTATTCTGGCGCTTCTTTTGGACAGCCTGCTTTCCAAACAAGCGGAGTCGTGAAGATGAATACGCAATCCCCAATTCTAACCGTCAACCAAGTGACCAAAACATTCCCCGGCGTTGTAGCCTTGGACAAAGTCAGCTTTGATATCCGTCCAGGCGAAGTACACGCATTAGTAGGTGAAAATGGTGCAGGGAAATCAACATTAATGAAAGTTCTGGCGGGGCTTTACAAAGCTAACGCTGGCGAAATCATCTACCGGGATAAGCCCGTTCACATCACCTCCCCATTAGATGCGCGTCATCAAGGTATTTTGTTGATCCATCAAGAATTGTCGCTTTCGCCTGAGTTGTCAGTTGCGGAGAATATTTATTTGGGGGCCTGGCCTACCAATCGTTTTGGCGTGTTGCGGAAGTCGCAAT
>CBDTVL010000024.1:0-24525 GCA_965363755.1 uncultured Sulfitobacter sp. | reverse complement strand
ACTAAATCCGAGATGCGCAAACAAAGGCCTGGCATCCCATTCAAAATTTTCAATCCGGATATATGCATCACAGCGTTCTTCCCCATCTGCACACAACATATAAGACCGCGCTGGGTTGGTTTTGTTGGCAATCAGAGTACGCTCGTCGGTCACAAAATCCTTGAAACTCATGGTTTTGGCCATACTGACTGATGCGTGATCAAAGTTCTGCTCTCGCAGCCAGTGATAATAACTAACCATCCGGTCCCAAGGATTACGAACCAGTGTGAACGTAAAGAAATTGTCGATGGTCTGAGGACTGACGAGCCCCTCAATATCGCAAAGCGTCGAATGCTTCCACAGACGCCCCCGACTTGGAGCGTCTTTGACACGATGGCGTCGGTTGCGGGCCTTAGGCGTATCCCCCAGCATGATATCGTCTTTCATCGCCCGGTCTTCCAGCGCTAACGCCAACGAGGTGCCCCCGGTCTTGGGGATGTGGACAAAGATATAGCGGCGGCCTGAGCTGATAATCATATCGTATATCTTATGTCATCGGGATCGCAGGGCAATGATGATCCCTGCGCTCGCAATCAACCCAATGCCTCCTGCTTGCCAGATCGTTATTTCCTGCCCCATGAGGAACCACGCAAAAAACGGACCAAACACCAGCGCAGAATATTCGAGAACAGCCACTTGGCTTGCTGCGCCAATTTGATAGGCGCGAATGATCAGCGCCACCCCGGCAACAGAGCCGACGGCCTGCAGTACCAACAAATGCATAACGTCCCAAATCGGCCAGATCCAGCCCCGCACCAGGAACCCAGATCTCCCATCGGGGACATCTGGCGCAGCTATTGCGAGTATGATCAACGCCAGAACTCCAAACAGCCCCTGCATCGTCATGATGCCGACCAGCAAACAAAGTGTGCTTTCCCCTTCGCAAAGCGCTCGCGTTGCAAGAGACCCCATGGCGTAGAACAGACCCCCGGCGACGGGCATGACCATCAACAAACTCAGGTGCCCTGTCTGCGGATTAAGCACCAGCAGAATGCCTGAAAACCCGATTGCTACTGCCAATATCCGCCATGGCCCAATGGGCTGGCGCAGAAGAAAAACCGTGATGAGCAGGATAAAAATGGGAGAGGTAAAAAGCCCGGCCAACGCTTGTGCAAATGGCATGAATGCCAATGCGCCAAAATAAAATAGCATTCCCACTGTAATTAACGCACTGCGCACTGCTACCGCCCAAAGACGGTGCGGCCGCAATGTCCCCAGACCGGCCCGTGACAGAGCTGCAATCAATGCGACGGCCATGGCGGCGCGAACGATCTGAAACTGCCAAAGACCAATATGCCCTGCGACGACGACAATGTAGTTGTCGATAAACCCGATTATCACCATGGCCAGAACCATCAATCCGGCAGCTCTCAGCGGGTGGGTGTCCCTGCTTTGATACAGTGCTTGGTTCAATTGTCTGACATTTCTCTTTTCAATCGCGATCTTCCTGCAATACTCTGTCTGATGGAACACGCAACACATGTCTTCGGGGAGGATTAGCAGATGGGGTGGATGGCCGATGAAAGTGGTCTGGGGAAATGCGCCGCAAATTATGTGCCGTTAACGCCGCTGTCGCACCTGCGACGAGCCTCTCATGTTTTTGCCGATCATCCGGCAGTGATTTACGGCACGCACCGCAAAACCTACGCCGAATACCATGACCGCTGCACACGGCTGGCATCGGCTCTTGCCAAAATGGGGGTGAGGCCGGGTGATGTGGTCGCGACGCTGATCCCGAACCTACCGGCGCAGGCCGAGGCACATTTTGGGGTGCCCGCCTGTGGTGCAGTGCTCAACACCATCAACACCCGGCTTGATGTGGATACGGTCGCTTACATTTTTGATCATGGCGAAGCCAGCGTTGTTCTGGTGGACACTCAATTCCTGGACCTGGCTGAAGCGGCAAAAGAAAAAATGAAAGCCGATGGGCCTGTCATCATCGAAGTTCCGGACGTTGCTGCCGGTTATGCCGGCAGCGAGCGCTATCCGGTCTATGAAAACGTGCTGGCATCTGCCGACCACAATTTTATCTGGATCATGCCCGAAGATGAATGGGAGAGCCTCTCGCTTAACTACACATCCGGGACAACAGGACGCCCCAAGGGCGTGGTTTGTCACCACCGTGGTGCCTACCTCATGACAATGGGCACCGTGATCAGTTGGCGTATGGTCCTGCATCCAACTTATCTTGCGATCGTGCCACTGTTTCATTGCAACGGCTGGAACCACACGTGGATGATGCCGGTACTTGGCGGAACCCTGGTCTGTTGCCGAGACGTCACCGCACCTGCGATTTATGACTCCATCGCGGATGAGGGCGTAACCCATTTCGGTGGCGCCCCCATTGTATTGAACATGATCGTCAATGCACCAGACAGCGATCGCCGCGGTTTTGACCACACGGTCGAGGTTTTTACTGCTGGTGCGCCCCCCGCACCCGTCACGCTCAGCAAAATCGAAAAGCTCGGTTTTAGAGTCACGCAGGTCTATGGGTTGACCGAAACCTATGGTCACGTCACCGAATGCCTTTGGAGAAAAGGAGCCTGGGACGATCTTGACACTGACGGGCGCGCAGCAATCAAGGCACGGCAGGGTGTGGCTTTTCCGATGATGGATGACATCACCGTTATGGACGTCGAAATGGAGCAGATCGCCCGCGATGGCAAAGCTCAGGGTGAGATTGTCATGCGGGGCAATGCGGTCATGAAAGGGTATCTCAAGAACCCCGTTGCCACAGCCGAATCCTTTGAGGGCGGGTATTTCCATTCCGGGGATATCGCGGTCCAGCATCCCGACGGCTATATTCAGATCGCTGACCGGGCCAAGGATATCATCATTTCGGGGGGTGAAAACATCAGCTCTGTCGAGGTTGAGGGTTGCCTGATGGCGCACCCTGATGTGCTGCTGGCTGCGGTTGTCGCCAAGCCGGATGAAAAATGGGGTGAGGTGCCATGTGCCTTTGTCGAATTGAAAGACGGTGCGACCGCGGATGAGTCAACACTGATTGCATTTGCCCGAAAAAGCCTGGCTGGATTCAAGACACCCAAGAAAGTAGTGTTTCTGGAACTGCCCAAGACGTCGACCGGCAAAATCCAAAAGTTCGAATTGCGCAAGCTGGCTGAAACGCTTTAGCACAATGCAGATTCAGATCTCTTGTTTTCGCTCAATTGCCCGCCAACAGATTGCCATGCTAAGATAGGCAAAACGAGGCAGAGCAGGCCCCCCATCAAACATGACCGCGCTGAACCAATATGACCGCCTTGAGGCCAGTGGCCTGTGGCGCGCGACGCCTGATGATCAACGCCGTGAGGTGATTGTTTCAATTGGTGACGCCACGCTGATCATTTCCGACATGCGAGATCAGGCGCTGACACATTGGTCTTTGGCAGCCATTGAACGGGCCAATTCGGGCAACAGCCCCGCCATCTTTTTCCCCGATGGCGACCCCGCGGAGACCCTCGAGTTGGGAACAAATGCCGAAGAGATGATCGCGGCAATCGACAAATTGCGCCGCGCAGTTGAACAGTCCCGGCCACGTCCCGGCCGATTGAGGTTTTTTTCGGTGTCAGCGTCGATCCTCTCGGTGGCCGCGCTGGCGGTTTTCTGGCTGCCAGATGCCATGCTGCGCCACACAGTTTCAGTTGTACCTGACGTCAATCGGGCGACGATTGGTCGATCCCTGTTGCAACGGATCGAACGGGTCTCCGGCCCCGCTTGTGCTGATCCCGCCGGCGCTGCCGCCCTAAACGAACTGGGGCGCGAGATTGGGCCATCTCAACTGGTAGTCCTCCGTGCCGGCGTGCGTGATGCATTACATCTGCCCGGCGGAATAATTCTGCTCAACCGCGCTCTGGTCGAAGACTACGAAGAACCAGATGTGGCTGCTGGGTATGTCATATCCGAACAGGTCCGCGCATCCAATCTCGACCCTTTAGAAGCAATGCTCCGCACCAGCGGTGTAATGGCCAGCTTTCATCTGATCACTACAGGTTCCCTCACTGAGGAAACCTTGGATTTCTATGCAAAGCATCTGCTGACCGAGCCGCGACCTCTATTGAGTGATACCCAATTGCTGGAGGGGTTTGCGGCCGCCAAGGTCCGCTCTTCCCCTTTTGCCTATGCGCTCGATGTCTCCGGTGAAACTGTGCTTGGGTTGATAGAGGCCGATCCGATGGCAGGGCGCGATGCGCGCCCGCTGCTAAGTGATGGTAACTGGATCAGAGTTCAAAACATATGCGGCGGCTGATCAGTTGCGCGCAAATGCGTCGCTAAATCCGGCGTTGCGTGCTTTTCCCAATGCCGATGTTGCCTGTTCCTGCGAAGAAAACGGACCCGCAAGCACCAACCTGTGGGTCTTGCCGTCCCGGTCAAACTTTCCGATCCGCACCGGAAGTCCCAGTTTCTTGATTCTTTGAGCGGATGCCTGCGCCTTGCGGGCATTATCGAAGTTCCCGATCTGTACATAATTCCGCCCCGCAAGAGCCTCGCCTTTAACCTGCGCGGCAGGTTGCGCTACCTGTGATCTTGTCGAAACATTTGGTTTCACGGTCGCGCGGATTTTTGCCCGGCTGGTGCTTTTGGACGAAAAGGCGATCGCACGCTGTTGCGCGGCAATATCGGTGAAGGGATAGACCACCGGTAGGGTGTCAGTCATATCGTTTCCAGTGGTTGAATCAATCAGCCGCCGCGGTACGGTTTTTGTCCAGATCAGGTTCATCCGGGCATGTCCCTCGAGGGTCTGAACTGCCCGGCGCGGATTCAAACGATCATCCTGCCAAACCGCGCTATACCCTCTTGGCACTTTGAGTCTCCTCGCAGCTCTGTGGCTCTCAAAGACATGCCGTGGCACAACCCTTGTTCCAAGAGGAATGAGAACAACTTCGCCAGTTTGGCCACTTCGGACTTGGGCATACCGGCCTTTTGACCTGTTTGGATTTGCAGACGCCAATATGACATTGCTCGGCGCCGCCTTCATGACCGCTGGTTTGCTCCGGCGCGTAGACTTGGGCGCTGCAGATGCTGATACAACCGTTTTTGGTGGCTGTGAGGAAGCGGCAACTGGTTTGACGAACGCGGGAGCAACAACAGTGCCTGTTTCAACAGAAGGCGAAGTATCTAGGGTGATTTCAACAGGGGGCTTTGCCCCTGCACGTGGCGCAGGTGACACCGCCGTCGTCACGCCTGCTGCACTTGGCTGAATGCCGCAAATCTGTTTGCGATCCCGACCCACGCGCGGAATCCAAGTCACGTTGCCACTCACACCAGCCCGAATGAAGACACAGCCCTGGCTGTCAACATATTGCTTTCCGGTAAAAGAGGTCGGAGGAAACTCGGCAGGGGCTGCCGTGGTCCCCTTAGGCTGCGCCTGCAATCCAGCGATTCCAAACGATCCGGCTATGATGGCCGACGCAACAACTTGGAAGAATTTCATACTTGCCCCCACAATATATGGACGCTCAGAATGCCGCATTTGCTATGGTTAGTAAAGGCGGAGCATCCTCTAAAGGCCCAATTTCGCTGGTCTACTTCGTGCCAAACATCCGGTCACCGGCGTCACCCAGACCGGGAACGATATATCCGACATCATTTAACGCTTTATCAACTGACGCGGTCACAATCGGCACATCTGGATGCGCCTCTTTCATCCGCGCGATTCCTTCAGGAGCTGCAAGCAGGCAAAGGAAGCGGATATTTGTTGCCCCCGCCTGTTTGAGCAGATCAATTGCCGCGACCGAGGAGTTGCCCGTTGCCAACATCGGATCAACGGCGATGACAAGCCGGTCCTCAAGGCCGTGGGGCACTTTGAAATAATATTGCACCGGCTGCAGTGTTTTTTCATCGCGATACAGCCCCACGAATCCAACCCGCGCTGACGGGATCAGTTCCAGAACTCCATCCAGCAAACCGTTGCCTGCCCTCAGGATTGAAATCAGTGCCAGTTTCTTGCCGTCCAGGACGGGTGCGTCCATGACCTCCATCGGCGTTTCGATGCGCTTGGTGGTCATTGGCAGGTTGCGCGTAACCTCATAGGCCAAAAGTTGACTTATTTCGCGCAAAAGTTGCCGAAATACAGCCGTCGAGGTGCCTTTTTCCCGCATCAGGGAAAGTTTATGTTGCACAAGCGGATGGTCAACAACAGTCAGATGGTCAGTCATGGCAGGTTCCTTTGGCAGCTCTGGTCTTTGTGACCCTATCTCATCCGCCCTGCAAGTCACCGACGTCAGAAAAACGACCGCGCTGGTCCCTGTGATGCGGCGCCCAAATGTGCGGCGACGCTTGCCGCCACATCAGAAAATCCGACCTGGCCAATCTGTCCAGGCCCGCGCCCTGCGATCAATACCGGTACACGCTCGCGGGTGTGATCGGTGCCCGACCATGTCGGATCATTGCCGTGATCCGCTGTTAGCAACAGCAGATCATCACTGCGCAACCGAGGCAGGATCGTTCCCAGTTGGGCATCAAACCACTCAAGCGCGCGCGCATACCCAGCGACATCACGCCGGTGTCCATAAAGACTGTCAAATTCGACAAAGTTGGCAAAGGTCAGGCTGTGGTCCTCAGCCTCATCGACCAGATCTTTCAAGTTTTTCATCAAGTCAGCGTCCAGACCTTTGTACAGGGTATCGATCCCCTGCATCGAGAATATGTCACCAATCTTGCCGACGGCGTAGACATGCCCACCAGCTGTCTGCACCCAATCGGTTAGCGCGGGCGCGGGCAGTTCAATTGCATAGTCGCGCCGGTTTGGCGTACGAACGAAGCCAGCCCCCGGATCACCAACAAAAGGGCGCGCGATGACCCGTCCGACCTTCATTGCATGCAGGAACGGCGCCACGTCAGCACAAAGCGCAAGCAGCCGATCCAGACCAAACGTGTCTTCATGCGCGGCGATCTGGAGAACACTGTCGGCAGAAGTATAACAAATGGGCCAGCCGCTTTCCATATGCTCTGCCCCGCAGCGATCAATAATATCGGTCCCCGGCGCGTGGCAATTTCCCAATATCCCAGTCGTACCCGCTGCTAGGCAGAGCTTTTGAACCAGATCGTCAGGAAAGGATTGGTAGGTATCAGGAAAATAATGCCACTCCCAGGGCACCGGAACTCCGGCGAGTTCCCAATGCCCTGATGGGGTGTCTTTTCCGCGCGAGATCTCGGTCGCTGCGCCCCATGTTCCGGTTGGGTCCCCCTCTAGTCCCGGCACCGCATCGCCGCTGGCCAGCCGTGTCGCCGCACCCAACCCGAGTGCATCCAGAACTGGCAAAGACAGTGGACCGCTGCGCCCCTCTTCTGCCCCGCCCGCCGCGCAGGTTTGCGCTATGTGTGCCAACGTGTTGGCCCCGGTATCCGGCAGGTCGCCATTGAAGTAGTGCGCCGCATCGGGTGCACCGCCAATGCCGACGGAATCCATGACAACCAAGAATGCACGGGGCATCAAGCAATCCTTTCACGGATAAGATCAGGAACTTCGGGTTTTGCCCCAGAGATCTTGATTGCATTTCTCACGGCTGCCTCGACCTGATCGGCGCTGATTTCTCTTGCAGCATGAATCGTTACAACAGGCTGACCCTGCTTCACTTTTTCTCCAAGCGGCGCGACATTTGACAGACCAACAGCAGGATCAATCTCGTCGTTTTCTCTTTGTCGCCCGCCCCCCAACGCAACAACCGCAAGGCCCAGCGCCTCGCCGTCAATCGAACTTACGTAACCGTCGCTTTGAGCAGCAACCTCTCGGATGACAGTCGCCTCCGGCAAGAACCGGGCCCAGTTTTCCACAAAATGCACCGGCCCCCCCATGGCGGCAATCATCTTGCCAAATCGCTCTGCCGCCCCACCGTTCTCAATCGCTTTGGTGATTGAGGCGGCGCCGATATCTGCGGTTTCGGCCAAGTTGGCGCTGGCCAACAACTCTCCGCCCAATGCGGCACTTATTTCGACCAGCCGCCCCCGCCGCTGACCAGTGAGGACGCGCATGACCTCGTTCACTTCCAGTGCATTACCAAGCGCCGGTGCAATTGGTTGGTTCATGTCCGTGATCATCGCCACTGTCGGGCATCCGGACGCGTTTGCGGTTTTCGCCAAAGCACTTGCCAGCGACTGCGCATCTTTCAAAGACTTCATGAATGCGCCGCTTCCTACTTTCACGTCCAGCACCAGACCATCAAGCCCAGCGGCAAGTTTCTTGGAAAGGATGGATGCGGTGATCAGATCAAGGCTTTCTACGGTCGCTGTCACATCCCGGATGGCGTAAAGTCGTTTGTCAGCGGGTGCAATATTGGCACTGGCACTGACGATGGCACATCCGGCGTCGGCCACAACATTCCGCAGTCTCGCCTCATCCAGCGTTGTAATCACGCCGGGAATTGCCTCTAGCTTGTCCAAAGTACCGCCCGTATGACCAAGCCCGCGCCCCGATATCATCGGCACATAGGCACCACATGCCGCCAATGCCGGGGCCAGTATCAGCGACACGCAATCTCCCACCCCTCCTGTCGAATGTTTGTCGAGCACGGGTCCGTTCAGATCCCAATTCAAGACCTCTCCGCTGTCGCGCATGGCAAGTGTGAGCGCAGTGCGGCCCTGATCGGTAAGGCCGCTGAGACACACCGCCATAGCAAACGCCCCGGCTTGTGCGTCGCTCACGGATTGGTCGGCCAAACCTTGAGCAAACCACGACAGTTCAGCCCGAGTGGGCGTCTGGCGTTGACGCAGCTTTGCAATGATTGACCGTGCATCCATCAGATCAGCTGCTCGCCATATGATCAATCGTGAACGCCCCGGGTAACAGTTGTCCAATGGTTGTCTTCTGCTCGATGCCGCCGATCGTTGCCATGGTCACAGGTACATCCGCTGCGCTAAATTCCGCCAACTTCTGCCGGCATCCGCCGCAAGGTGAAACCGGCATCGGACTGCCTGCGATCACATAAACTTCGATCAATTGGGTTTCGCCGGCGGCGATCATAGCGGCAATTGCCCCGGCCTCGGCGCAGGTTCCCTCTGGATAGGCCACATTCTCAACGTTGCACCCTGAAAATATGGCGCCTGACTGGGCGCGAATTGCGGCGCCAACCCGAAAGTTGGAGTAAGGAGCATAGGCGTTTTCACGGACTTTTTTTGCTGCAGTCTTCAACGGCATATCAGGCTCCAATCATCGTGCTAAAAGCTCCGGGCAACGACACTTCCAGTAGCTCGATGTTGACGGATGCAGCGCTGTAACGTGTGGCCATTCCGGGCGGGACAACAAATGCATCACCCGCCTCGAGACTGTAAGGATCGCGCCCCTCGCCCTCCAGAGTCATCTGCCCATCCATGACAAACGTGAACAGAATATCCGTATCATGTCGCGTCCACTCGGCCTTCCCCTGGCCTTTGCGAAGAACCTGCACTCCGGCCACGTCTTTGGTGTTTCTCGCGATCGTCGTATCGCGGCTGGCAAAGCCCGGTAGACGGGACGACCCCCAGCTTGCATCCTCTGCCTGATTGAACACAAAACGCTGGCCCTGCCATTCCCGATCAGGGCGCAGATGCACCGTGGGCAGGTCCATTTCGTGATCAATCTCAGTCACGTGCTCAGCTGGCACGCCGATCTCGATCACTTCGACATTGTCGCTCGCCATCAGCACCCGATGGCGGATCTCGGGAGGTTGGATAAAGCAATCCCCGGCCGTCAGGCGCATGGGCGGACCCTGATCTTCGTAAACGACGTCGACCCACCCCCGATAGCAAAAGATCAGCTGGAACCCGACCTTGTGGAAATGCACCATGTCAGGCACCGGACCGCCGTCAGGTATCCGGATATGTGACGCAATAATCGAACCGCCCAAACGGTCAGGAATGAGGTCGCGATAGTGCATTCCCGCGCGGCCAATGATCCAAGGGGCCTGATCAGCCAGTCTGCGGACGACAAAAGAATGAACAGTTTCGGGCATCACCAGCGGCGGATTCAGATCATCAATCTCTATCCGTGTACCGTTTGGTGCTGTGAGGTGACGCTTTCCGTCCGCAAAGGCGTCGGGGGTTTCGGTCAGGATGCGCAAAGTCCCGGGTGGTTCCGTCGCCCCGTTTTCGATGCGCAAGCGTAATCCGTGACCCGAAAACACCGCAACTTGCGGGTCATCCGCCGGATAGATGCTGTCCATCCGCATCCCCAGAACTTTAGTGTAAAACGGGATGTCCTTACGCAATTCCTGAGTTGGCAACCGCATTTCGGCTTTGATGTCTGACATGTGCCCTCCGGTGATCAAATACAGAGTGTGCCTTTGATCCAGAATTTGCAATAAGATGAACCGAGAGAGGTCTGAAAATCGCAGGCTGCCGTGCAGATTGCACGGTCATAAATAATAGTTTAACGCTAAACTATCTTGGGGAGGAACAATTTCAGATGTCCGAAAATCAATCCACGCGCCAGGCCGCTCTTGACTATCACGAGTTTCCAAAGCCCGGAAAACTTGAGATCAGAGCCACCAAGCCTTTGGCCAACGGTCGTGACCTGTCGCGTGCCTATTCCCCGGGCGTGGCTGAGGCCTGTCTTGAGATCAGGAATGATCCGGCGAACGCAGCCCGCTTTACCGGGCGTGCAAACATGGTGGGTGTGGTGACCAACGGCACAGCTGTGCTGGGGCTTGGGAATATTGGCGCCTTGGCTTCAAAACCGGTGATGGAAGGCAAAGCCGTCCTGTTCAAGAAATTCGCCAGCATTAACTGTTTTGACATTGAGCTGAATGAAAGTGACCCCGAAAAACTGGCTGAAATCGTCTGCGCGCTAGAGCCGACGTTTGGGGCAATAAATCTTGAAGATATCAAGGCGCCGGATTGTTTCATTGTCGAAAAAATCTGCCGCGAACGGATGAACATTCCCGTCTTCCACGACGACCAGCACGGCACCGCCATTGTGGTCGGAGCCGCAGCACGAAATGCGTTGCTGGTTGCTGAAAAAAATTTCGAGGACATCAAAATTGTCAGCACTGGTGGAGGAGCCGCTGGTATTGCCTGCCTGAACATGTTGCTGAAACTGGGCGTTAAACGCGAAAACGTTTGGCTCTGTGACATTCATGGGCTGGTGTATGAAGGCCGTGACGTGGACATGAACCCGCATAAGGCGGCTTTTGCCCAGCCGACAGATCTTCGCACGTTGGATGATGTCGTGGCCGGGACCGATTTGTTCCTCGGCTTGTCCGGGGCGAACATCCTGTCTCAGGATATGGTAAAGAAAATGTCCAAGCGCCCGATCATCTTTGCGCTTGCCAACCCTGCTCCGGAAATCCTGCCCGAGGATGTGCGTGCGGTGGCGCCGGACGCCATCATCGCAACCGGGCGCAGTGATTACCCCAATCAGGTCAACAATGTACTTTGTTTTCCGTTCATATTTCGCGGCGCGCTTGATGTCGGTGCCACTGACATCAACGACGAGATGAAGCTCGCTTGTATTGAGGGTATTGCCGAGTTGGCCCGTGCCACAACCAGCGCCGAAGCGGCAGCTGCCTATAAAGGCGAGCAAATGACCTTTGGCGCCGATTATCTAATTCCCAAACCGTTCGATCCCCGTCTTGTCGGGATTGTGTCTTCGGCTGTTGCACGCGCCGCGATGGAAACTGGAGTTGCTTCCCGTCCAATTGAAGACATGGAAGCCTATAAGGCACGTCTGGACGGATCCGTCTTTAAGTCCGCCATGCTGATGCGCCCGGTCTTTGAAGCCGCCCGGATCGAGGCACGCAAGATCGTATTCACGGAAGGCGAAGACGAGCGCGTTCTGCGCGCTGCTCAGGCAATGCTTGAAGAAACCAGCGAGACACCCATTCTGATTGGCCGCCCTGAAGTGATTGAACAGCGCTGCGAAAGGGCTGGTCTTAAGATCAAAATCGGAACAGACGTAGAAATCGTGAACCCTGAAAATGACCCGCGCTATCGCGACTATTGGGGAACTTATCACGCTAAAATGTCACGGCGCGGTGTTTCGCCGGACCTTGCGCGCGCGATAATGCGCACTAATACCACCGCAATTGGGGCCGTCATGGTTGAACGTGGGGACGCAGATTGCCTGATCTGCGGCACGTTTGGTCAGTATCGATGGCACCTGAATTACATCGAACAGATCCTTGGCCGCGGAAAACCGACAGTCGGGTCGCTTAGCATGATGATCCTTGAAGACGGTCCATTGTTTATTGCTGACACACATGTGCGCTCTGAACCCTCGCCCGAACAAATTGCAGATACCGTTATAGCTTCAGCCCGCCACATACGTCGTTTTGGCCTTGAACCCAATATTGCGCTATGCGCGCAGTCGCAGTTCGGCAATCTGGAATGTGACACCGGGCAACGGCAGCGGGCAGCAATTGCCATACTCGACTCCCTTGATCTTGATATTGCTTACGAAGGGGAGATGAATATTGATGCTGCATTGGATCCCGAATTGCGACAGCGCATATTCCCCGAGAGCCGGATGAAAGGTGCAGCTAACGGATTGATCTTTGCCCATGCAGATGCGGCCAGCGGTGTGCGCAATATTCTCAAAATGAGGGGCGGTGGACTGGAAGTCGGCCCGATCCTGATGGGAATGGGAAACCGGGCGCATATCGTCACGCCGTCAATCACAGCGCGCGGATTGCTGAATATGGGCGCCATTGCCGGCACGCCGGTGCGTCACTACGGCTAAGATACAGTCCAACGGTCGCCTGCTCTGTGCAACAAAGCGGACTCACCATCCAATCTTCCACTCGCGCTGTCATTGCGGGGTGTTAGGGCGCCGTTGAACTGATCCCGGTCAATAATTACAATTGGCTGGTTGCATTTATCGCATCGCGCGCACAACCTACGCAGGCTATTGCGACCACGCGAAAGGACACCCGATATGAAGCCCAGAGCATTTCTGATCGCCTCCGCTGTTCTGCTCAGCACCTGCGGAACCGTGACCAATGAAACAACAGGCACCATTATCCTAGACGGGCGCTCTTACCAACTGCGGACCCGCACCATCCAAGGTTCGGATGGCAGCTATAACACCTCTAGCGTTCAGGCGAAGGGGACATGGCGCCAATGCCTGCCTGCAAGCCCGGGCTCTTGTGAAGCGGCAATCCGTAACAGCAACTACGGAAACGATCGCTAAGCTTTGCATAAGCGACAGGTTCGAATTGGCATCTGTTGGCAACTAAAAGGCTGATTTGTCGCAATACTGTTGGCGATAACACTTCTGGCCGCTGCTTGCGGCCGGCGTTGCGCCCGGCGTAAGGTCCGCTCATAATTCTCGGGAGGATCAGACATGGGATACGCGGAACTATACGAAAGCTGGAAAGCCGATCCTGAGGCGTATTGGATGAACGCCGCGAATGCCATTGATTGGGACACGCCTCCGAGCCGTGCGCTCAGCGACGAAAACGCACCTCTTTATGAATGGTACGCGGATGCTCGGGTGAACACTTGCTATAATGCTGTGGATCGTCATGTGTTGGTCGGGAATGGGGATCGCACAGCGATCATCTACGATAGCCCGATCACGCACACCAAGCACCAGATCAGCTACGCAGAACTGCAGACCCGAGTGGCATCGCTTGCCGGGGCCTTGCGCGCCAAAGGGGTGGAAAAAGGCGATCGCGTTATCATCTATATGCCAATGGTTCCTGAGGCGCTGGAGGCAATGCTGGCCTGTGCCAGATTGGGCGCCGTGCATTCGGTGGTATTTGGTGGTTTTGCGGCGAGTGAACTGGCTGTACGCATTGACGACTGCACGCCGAAGGCGATCATCGCCGCGTCATGCGGGATAGAGCCCGGTCGTGTGGTGCACTACAAACCGCTTTTGGACGGTGCCATCGAAATGGCAGCACACAAGCCGGACTTCTGCGTTATTTTTCAGCGCGAGCAAGAAGTTGCTGAGTTGACAGTTGACCGAGACTTTGACTGGCACAGCTTTCAATTCGGCGTGCAACCGGCAGAATGTGTCCCCGTGGAAGGCAACCACCCGGCCTATATTCTCTACACTTCGGGCACGACCGGCGCGCCAAAAGGCGTTGTGCGGCCGACGGCTGGCCATCTGGTTGCGCTGCATTGGACGATGAAATCTATCTACAATGTCGATCCGGGCGATGTGTTCTGGGCGGCGTCTGATGTGGGATGGGTCGTGGGGCATTCCTACATTTGCTACGCGCCACTAATCCACGGCAACACTACGATCGTCTTTGAAGGCAAACCCATTGGCACCCCAGATGCGGGGACGTTCTGGCGTGTCATTTCTGAGCATAACGTGCGCGCATTTTTTACGGCGCCGACGGCGATCCGTGCCGTCAAACGTGAAGATCCCAACGGTGATTTTGTCAAGAAATACGACATCTCTTGTTTGCGTGCGCTTTACCTTGCAGGTGAACGGGCCGATCCGGATACCATCGAGTGGGCGCAAAAAGTTCTGGATGTTCCGGTAATTGATCACTGGTGGCAGACCGAAACCGGGTATGCCATTGCCGCCAACCCGATGGGGATCGAGGCGATGCCGGTCAAAATCGGTTCACCGTCAGTTGCAATGCCCGGCTACGACATCAGCGTTCTTGACGAAGGCGGCCACCCGATGGCGGCAGGGGAATTGGGTGCGATTGCCATCAAGTTACCTCTCCCGCCGGGCACATTGCCGGGCCTTTGGAACGCCAACGATCGCTATCTCAAGTCTTATCTCACGCAGTTTCCGGGATATTACGAGACCGGCGACGCGGGCATGATCGACGAGGACGGGTATCTGTATATCATGGCCCGCACCGACGACGTGATTAACGTCGCAGGTCACCGTCTGTCGACCGGGGCGATGGAGGAAGTGTTGGCGGCCCACCCTGATGTTGCCGAATGCGCTGTGATTGGTGTGACCGACACGCTCAAGGGACAAGCTCCAATGGGATTCGTCTGCCTGACAACCGGTGTGGACCGGCCTCACAGCGAAATCACAGCAGAATGTGTAAAGCTGGTCCGCGAAAAAATCGGTCCCGTCGCCGCGTTTAAGCTGGCGCTTGTGGTGGACCGGTTGCCCAAAACCCGATCAGGCAAAATCCTGCGCGGCACGATGGTGAAGATTGCGGACAACGAAGAGTACAAGATGCCCGCGACCATCGACGACCCGGCAATTCTGGACGAAATCAAGGTCGCCTTATGTGAAATCGGCTATGCGGGCTCGTCTTCATAACGCCGAATTGACCGAGCGTCGTCAAAACGTGTGATTGAAAATGGCCGGATACACGATATCGTCCCTCTGAACCGATTTCAGCGAGGGGCCCCATGCGCTATTTGACACTAATATTTTCATTTTTGGCCGCGATGCCCGCGCTTGCCACAGAAGGGACACGCATTCAGGTAAAAGGCGAGATTATTGATACCTGGTGTTATTATTCCGGAGTGATGGGCTCGCCAGAGGCCGTCACCGGATCAGCCCACCACACTTGTGCCTTGTGGTGCAGCGCCGGTGGTATTCCTGTCGGGCTGCTGGCTGAAGATGGCACCGTTTACATGGTTTTGAAGATCGAGAGCGATGATCACTCCGCAAGTGGGGACACTCAGCTGTCGCTGGCCTCCCACACCATCGAAGCGGACGGAATGTTCTACGAGCGTGACGGGCTGAATTATCTTGTGGTCTCAAAGGTTGTCAGCGATCTGGATATCACAAATCTAAACCACGAAGACTATGGCCCGGTGCCGGGTTTTGCCATTCCGGAGCCAAAACCATGATCAAATCCTTATCCTTCCTAGCAGCGTTTGCGCTGCTGTCCGCACCCGCATCGGCTCAGGATTTCTCGGCCAATTCCGAAGCTAAGTCCTGGAACCTCTACGCCGAAGTCCCCGCACGATTTGAAGCAAAAGTCGTTGATATCATGTGTGAATTGGCGGGTGATTGCCCCTCAGATTGCGGTGGTGGAACGCGCCAGCTTGGCCTGATCCGCACCTCGGACAATGTCATGGTATTGGCGATGAAAAACAGTCAGGCCGCCTTTAGCGGTGCGGCAGTTGATCTGGCTCCGTACTGTCAGCAGACAGTTGAACTGGACGGTCTGTTGATCGACGACCCTGACCTGAGCGTTTCCAATATCTATCTGGTACAGCGGGTAAAAACAGCCGACGGAGAATGGGCAAAGGCCAATCAGTTCACCAAGAAATGGTCGGCTGCTAACCCCGAGTCAAATGGCAAGGGGCCGTGGTTTCGACGTGATCCCCGCATAAAGGACGCAATTGCGAGCAAAGGCTATCTGGGGTTAGGCCTTGAGACGGACGAGGCCTTCATCACGGAGTATTTTGAGTGATCCGCGCCGTTACGGTTGCCGCTTTAGTGGGCAGCGCTGCGTTAACGGCACAGGCCGGAACGCCGCTGCCGTTTGATCTTGGTGGTGCCTATGAGCTAACCGATCAGTTTGGCCAAACCCGGACTCAGCAAGACCCGGATGGACAGGCTCAGCTGGTGTTTTTTGGCTATGCAAACTGCCCGGGCATTTGCAGCGCCGCCATGCCTCTTATGGCTGATGTCGTGGACGCGCTGGCTGAACGCGACATTGCCGTGCGTCCGGTCATGATCACGGTCGACCCCAAACGGGACACTGTTGCTTCCATGGGCAAGCCTCTCGCCGAATTGCATCCTGACTTTGTTGGGCTGACCGGTGACGAGGCCGCGTTGACGGCAGCATACCAAGCCTTTTCAGTGGAGATATCTGTGGCCTATGTCGATCCCGATTATGGACCGATCTACACACACGGTGGGCTGATCCATCTGCTTGACGAACAGGGTGACGTGTTGACGATCTTGCCGCCGATCCTGGACGGTGAGGCAGTTACCGAAATTGTTGCGCGTTATTTGACGTCTGAAAGTTGAGCGGCCCGGTAACCACCGCCCGCGCTAACGTCAACGTCAGTCCAAAGGCGGCGCGCCGCCTTCGACAATGCGTCGTTCGATAAAAGACGCTAATCGTTCTTTTGTCCCTGCAGCACTGGCGGGCGGTTTGAAGTCGTTCAGGACTTGCTTCCAGATCGCTTTAGCGCGTTGATCGGATCGTTGTGCTCCGGCGGCCTCCCAGGTTCCGAAATTGCTGAGATCAGCAACCAGCGGGGCATAAAACGCGTCCTCATATCGATCCATCGTATGTCGAGTTGCAAAGAAGTGCCCGCCCGGTTCTACGTCTTTTAGTGCCTCATACCCTATTTCCGCCTCTGTCGCGGTAGGCATTACGCACATCTCGGCCAATGTCTGCAACGCCTCCACATCATTGATGAATTTCTCGTATCCGAAGGTCAACCCGCCTTCGAGCCAACCCGCTGCGTGGATCAAGACAGTTGCATTGGCCATCAAGCCACCCCACAGCGCCATGGTGGTTTCGTTGGCGGACTGCATATCAGCGGTGTTTGACGCTGACCCAGAAGCTGATCGCCATGGCAGGCCAATGTGGCGCGCCAATTGCCCGGCCCCTATCTGCATTTTCATATGTTCGGGTGTGCCAAAAGCTGGTGCGCCCGATTTCATATCAACGTTGGACGAAAACCCGCCATAGCTGACGGGCGCTCCTTTGCGGGTAAGTTGCGCCAACGCAATACTCGCCAACGCTTCGGCATGTTGCAGTGTCAACGCGCCCGCAACAGTGATCGGTGCCATGGCACCCGCCAGACAAAACGGCGTGATGATCGACAGCTGCCCGGCGCGAGCGAAATCAATAATGCCCTGCGCCATCGGTTTGTCCAACATGCGCGGTGAGTTGGTATTGATGATGGTGTAGCACCACACATCCTGATCAAAAGCCTCAGCAGTCAGATCGCGCGCCAACTGTATCATCTCAAAGCAGTCGTGAACCTGTGCGCTGCCGCGGGAATAAATAAAGACCAACTTGTCACTCAACGCAAATTGATCTTCCATCATCGCATAGTGGCGATTTTGAATGGGGACATCTTGAGGTTCCGTGTTTGGTCCCAGCATGTGGATGACATCAAAACTCTGGCAGAGCTTCAGGCTCTCGCGAAATGCTTCGCGAGAACCGGGGCGGCGACCGCGTTCACGATCGGTGACATTTGGGCACCCAGCCCCCGCCATGAACAAAAGTGTTCCCTCTTCGTAGGTCTGATCGCGATCAGGGTTGCCCGCGCGCAATCGGATGGAAGACGGCGCAGATTGCAGGGCTGCCTTCACAATACCGGACCCAATATAGACCATTTCCCCATCCACGCGTGCTCCCGCAGCGGCAAAGATGTCGCGCGCTTCCGGCAACAGGATTTTCATTCCGAGTTCCTGCAAGACCCGAAGCGCCGTGTCGTGGAGGGAATGGACCTCGTCTTCAGAAAACACCGATTGTGGTGAAAAGGGATGGCACAAATGTCGGTAGTCGGGTTGACGCGAAGGGATGCGCGCACCGGTGTTGCGCCCTTTACGTCTGGGTCGATTTTCCCTCATAGCACCGGACGCTCTATGTAAACTGCTCGCTGATCAGTCGCTCTTCCAGCCCGTGCCCCGGATCAAACAGAATGCGGTGCGTGATCGAGGGCTCTGACCTGATTTCCACCGATACAACATTCATCACTGCGCGACTGTCCGCTTCCGCCATTACGGGTCGTTTTTCGGCCTCTAACACATCAAACCGGACCTGAGCCGTCTTGGGCAGCAGCGCCCCCCGCCAGCGCCGCGGCCGAAACGCGGCCATGGCCGTCAGCGCCAGAACGTCCGCGCCGATCGGCAGGATTGGTCCGTGGGTCGAGTAATTATAGGCGGTGGAGCCGGCCGGCGTAGCGACCAGCGCCCCATCACAGACGAGTTCTTCCATTCGTAACCGTCCGTCAACAGTAATACGCAGTTTAGCCGCCTGCGGCCCGGCACGCAGCAGCGAAACCTCGTTAATTGCCAATGCATCGTGTTGTGATCCATCCACACATGTAGCAGCCATGGAAAGCGGATTGATCACAGCCTCTTCGGCTTGCTCAAGCCGTTCGACAAGCCCGCCTTCCTGATATTCGTTCATCAGGAATCCGATGGTGCCGCGGTTCATCCCATAAACCGGTGCTGGAATATCCTGCGAGCCATGCAGAGTTTGCAGCATGAAACCGTCCCCGCCCAACGCTACAATGACTTCCGCCTCTTGCGGTGGGACATCGCCATAGCGGCCAATTAGAGCCGCGCGCGCGGTCTGCGCGACGGGGACTGAACTCGCCGCAAAAGCTATCTTTGTGGCCATTGATGCTAAGTTTCCTGTCTTTTACCTTTGGGTCCGAAACAATCACATATCCCTTGGACGCGCCAGCATTGACGCACCTATCCTAGCTTTGGTCGCTTTACATGCTTTCACGCAGGATTGGTTTCCGATACGAAACTGCCAAACATGACCGTCCATTATTCGGAGCCTGACCATGAACGCCCTAGACAGCACCCCCGGTTTTTTTACTGAAACGCTTGCAGCGCGCGACCCCGAGATTTCAGCCGCGATCACATCCGAGTTGGGGCGTCAACGCGACGAAATCGAATTGATCGCCTCCGAAAACATTGTCTCAGCCGCCGTGATGGAAGCGCAAGGCTCGGTGATGACCAACAAATACGCCGAAGGCTATCCCGGCCGCCGCTATTACGGGGGTTGCCAATATGTTGACATCGCTGAAACGCTGGCCATCGAGCGGGCGTGCAAGCTGTTTGACTGCGGCTTCGCCAATGTGCAGCCAAACTCGGGATCTCAGGCAAATCAGGGTGTATTTCAGGCATTGCTGCAGCCCGGCGATACTATTCTTGGGATGTCCCTGGACGCTGGCGGTCACCTGACCCATGGGGCCAAACCCAACCAGTCTGGAAAATGGTTCAACGCGGTTCAATACGGTGTACGCAAACAAGACAATCTGCTGGATTATGATCAGGTTCAGGACCTCGCAACCGAGCATCAGCCGAAGCTGATCATCGCTGGTGGCTCGGCCATACCACGCCAAATCAATTTCAAACGGATGCGCGAAATAGCAGATTCTGTGGGCGCCTATCTGCTTGTGGACATGGCGCATTTCGCCGGTCTGGTGGCAGCAGTTGAGCATCCTTCACCGTTCCCTTACGCCCATGTTGCAACGACAACTACGCACAAGACACTGCGCGGTCCACGTGGAGGCATGATCCTGACCAATGATGAAGCCTTGGCGAAGAAGTTCAATTCGGCCATCTTCCCTGGCATTCAGGGGGGCCCACTGATGCACGTCATCGCGGCAAAAGCCGTGGCCTTTGGCGAAGCGCTGCGGCCAGACTTCAAGCGTTACATCCAACAGGTGATCACCAATGCTCAAGCTTTGTCAGATCAGCTGATCAAAGGTGGACTGGATACGGTTACACATGGCACTGACACCCATTTGGTGCTTGTTGATTTGCGCCCCAAAGCGGTCAAGGGCAACGAAACTGAAAAAGCATTAGGACGTGCCCATATTACCTGCAACAAAAACGGCGTTCCGTTTGACCCCGAGAAACCGACGGTCACGTCAGGGATTCGCCTGGGCAGCCCGGCTGGCACCACGCGCGGATTCGGCGAAAGCGAATTCCGCCAGATCGCAGACTGGATCATCGAAGTTGTCGATGGCCTCGCCGCAAATGGCGAAAACGGGAATGGTGCTGTAGAGGCCAAGGTCAAAGCAGAAGTCGCCAAGATGTGCACCCGCTTCCCGATCTATCCGAACCTTTAAGTTGCGAAGGGTTTAAAAGGGGAAAAACCGCCGGAGAGAAACTGGCGGATTTTTTGGATGCGCCCGGCTTTGAGGTCGCTCACAAACTCTTCCATTAATCTCTCGTCACGCGCCGCTTCAATACGACTGATGCGATCTGCCTTTATCTTGCGGTCAAACTGACGCTTCTTCAAGGTGATCAGATAATGAAACGCCATGCCTCACTCACCTTTGGTCGACAGCTGCACCTCGGTAGACAGCCACAACAAGACCACGCGCACGACGTAGGCGGCGGCCTCAACTCTTTAGAAAAGAGACCCCGGATTCAGAGATAGCCCTGCCAGATCAGAACGGCGACAACTAAGGTGGCCGTGATCAGCACTGTCATCGCCGATCCGGTCAGAATATCAAGCCCGGTGCCAATGCGCCGCTCGTTGGGATCGATATCTTTCAAAAACGCCATGATATCATCGTACGCCTTTGTCATATCGTCACCCTCGACGAAGCGCATGAGTTTGGGGTTGCCGCTATAACTTTGCGCCTGAACGATAACCTGGGCCTTCTTGTGCAAATTTGCTGGCAAAAGCCGTCCAGCTTTGCGCAGCGCTTTTTCCAACGGCTTCGCCTTGATGCCAAAAACCCGCTGCAGTTCGGCTTCGATCCCGGCAACTTTGTCGGATATATCTTTCTCTTCAATCACTTCGCATCTCCATTTGCGTAGCTTATTACGGCGAAGGCCCAGCCTCAATGGGGGTAGTTATTGGATCGGGGTGCGGGTATCAGGGCGTATGTTGAAAATGATCTCGTCCGGGCAATCAACAACGTTACCACCTTTGTTAATCGCGCATGGGCTTTATGGCTCTGCGCGAAATTGGGGAGTGATAGCAAAACGACTGGCAGAGACGCGTTTGGTGGTCGCCGTCGATATGCGCAACCATGGTCTGAGCGATTGGTTTCAAACCCACACCTACGAAGATCTGGCAGAAGATCTTGCCGAAGTGGTGCGCCATGTCGGGGGGCCGATGGATGTTTTAGGACACTCAATGGGCGGAAAAGCCGCGATGGTGCTCGCATTGCAATTTCCCAATATGGTGAACAGGTTGATTGTCGGAGATATAGCACCCGTCGCTTATGCACACTCGCAGATACACTATGTTGACGCGATGAAAGCTGTTGATCTGAGCAAAGTCTCGCGGCGGTCTGACGCGGAGGCGCAGTTGGGCGAATTGGGCGTCGAAAAGGCGCTGCAAAGCTTCTTTACACAGTCGCTGGATGTGACAGAAAAACGTTGGCGGCTTAATCTGGACGCGCTGGCTGATCAGATGCCAAACATTATGTCTTTCCCCAATATTTCAAAGACCTACGATGGCCCGACGCTGTTCTTGTCGGGTGGAGAGTCTGACTATGTGACGTCCGATCAAAGACACACGATCAAGGCTCTTTTCCCCAATGCCCGGTTCGCGAAAATACCCGGCGCAGGGCACTGGCTGCATGCTGAAAAACCGCGCGCGTTTATAGACGCAGTGCGGGTCTGGCTGGACCGCTAGGCCGAACGCGTTAGGACGTCTGAATATTGCCAACGTGGCGGGAACGCCGAGGAACGCTGATGACGCATCAGTCCGGCTAGCGTTGCGCCAATGCAACGCAATTCAGCTATATTTGCAATTGGCGCACGGATGTTGCGGTTTTCTGCAAACGACACGCGACATATGGTTGATCTGAAGCGACAAGATGTGTAATTGTCCGTGTACAGGTGCTCAGACGCGAAAATGCATCGCCTGACGTTTACAAGCGGGGTTCGAGTGCCACAGGCAATCGGGCCCCGTTTCGCGTCTGGAACACGTCATCCGTTTTTAAGAAGGTAGAATAGGAAAAGGCGCCAGGTGCTCAGACGCGGTCCTCGCATCGTGCCCACAAGGGACACTCCCTGACGCCTTCCTGAACTGATCCCCCCCGAAAGGCTTCACAGACCAGTTGCTCGGGTTCCGAAGAACCTCTGCGACCACCACATATCCGAAGATCTGTTGTGGCTTGCTTGGGCTCTCAAGATAATGTCCTGAAAGATGTGATTCCGAAGAACCGCCTCGATCTGATCATATCCCTGGTTTCCTTTGCAAAACGATCCGGGTCATAAGATCCGTCTCTTCTTGCTCTGGTCCCCCAAGAACCTTCGCTGCCGCCCCTGATCCGAAGACCCGGTGCAACCCGCCGTCCCCTCAAAGATGCCAATCTTTTCAATCCGACTCCGAGGAACCATTTTGATCCAACCAACGACCTTGATACTCTTGCTGAACAAACCGTCTCCGAAGATCCGAACTGTTCCGCGCCAGCATCTTAAGTGGCTTTTGCGTCCTGCGCTGATTCCGAAGAACCTTTGCAGTAATGAGACATTCACAAACAGATTCGATTCCCGCAAGTGAAATGCACTGCAGCATGAAATTTTTCTGGGGATAACATCCTGATTGCATTGTGGAATTCCATGTGGATAAGTCGAATTAACTGATAGGTTTCTTAGGGGTTGCAGGGGGATAAGTAAATATCGTCGACCAACTTCATTCCCCCCTCGGATGCTGCAGTTGCAAAGGGATCATAACCTCACAATGTTGGGACAGCGACAAAGCCACCAATCCATACGGGCAATGGCCCGCCACGGACCGCTGAACTGCCTTGCACGGGCTGCGCGATATCGTCTACATAAAACCCGATAACAAAAAACCGGAGAGTATCATGACCCGTTTCGCATCGCTTTGTATTGTACTGCTTGCCCTGACCGCCTGTGAGACCGCAAAAGGCGCGGGTCGTGACATTGGAAAAGCCGGCGACGCAATCGCCGAAGGCGCACAGGACGTCCAGAACAGTATGTAAGACTGACGAAATAAAGAGCGCGCCTTGACGCACTACGGCGGCGTGATACTGAGCATGCACGCCCTTTTGGCTTTCTGCAGCACATCGCTACTGCAAGACGGGATTGACCCGGCACTCTTTTAGCTGAGAAGAGGTTGACCCGCGTCAGGCAGGCTCGACGACCATTCTACCATTTGTGCCAAGCTGCGCCGCTAAACCGGCATTTGCCGCATCAAGCGATGCTGCGGGTGTCAAAAAACCTGGAAGCTCAGGCTGGCGTCGGTCAAGTGAATCTAGCGCGATCAACCGGCCGGCGCGTGCAACTGAGAAATAATCAACATTCATAATAAGTACTGGCCTCCACCACATAGCCTCGATTTGCAGTTTGTGTCAAAAATGGGGCGAGATAAACGCCAGTACGCGAAACTCACTGTTTCCTGATGGGGGGGGCAGTGGCCATTCACTTCGGGAGGGTCCAAAAGCACCATGTCATCCCGTTGACGTTGGCTGACGGGGCGGGCTTTCCATGCGCGAAAACCACGCGAAGTCATCTGTAAAGCATGGCATAGAAACTCAATTGACCAGATCTTCTTCCAGATATCGACAAAAGCGAACCTCACACCTTTTGTCCTGCGAAGAAGATCGACGCCTTTTTTAGGCCTCCCTCTCCGTGTGCAGAAGGCGAATTTCGTTACGAAGACGAGCGTTTTCCTTCTCCACATCTTCAAGCGGTCCAGACATAAAGTCATCGTGTTGATGCTTGTGCAGCCCACTTTTTCAGGGTCGAAACGCCAACCCCCAAATCTGACGAAATCTGAGGTCGCGTCAATCCACTGGTCGTTGCAATGCGAACCGCATCACGTCAGAACTCGTCGCTGTTTCTTGGGGCCATGTCTTGTCTCCTTCATTGCGAATATAGCTCGAAAGAGATCGGAACAAAATCCGGACAGGCCCCAATGACCAGGTGATCCCTTTGGTTCTTTCGCGTCAATTTTCCGGCCCATCCCCTTCTGGATCAATGATTTTGGTGTTGGA
>CBDTVL010000023.1:0-25005 GCA_965363755.1 uncultured Sulfitobacter sp. | reverse complement strand
CCAGAGATCTTCATCACCCCACGGAGCCTTCCAGCGAAATCGCAACCAAAGCCTGTGCTTCCATGGCAAATTCCATCGGCAACGCCTGCAGTACGTCCTTGCAGAACCCATTCACAACCAGCGCGACGGCCTCTTCTTCGTCCATGCCACGCGAGCGGCAATAGAACAGCTGATCGTCATCCACCTTGGACGTGGTTGCCTCGTGTTCGACCCGGCTCGAATTATTGCGCACTTCGATATAAGGCACTGTGTGCGCGCCGCATTCGCCGCCGATCAACAAGCTGTCGCATTGTGTGTAGTTACGCCCGCTCGTCGCCTTGGGGTGCATCGAGACCAACCCGCGATAGGTGTTCTGGGCGTGGCCGGCGCTGATGCCCTTGGACACGATCCTTGACTTGGTGTTCTTGCCAAGATGGATCATTTTGGTGCCCGTATCAGCCTGTTGGTAATTGTTGGCGATGGCAATGGAATAGAACTCGCCTTGGGTGTCGTCGCCGCGCAGGATGCAGGATGGGTACTTCCATGTCACCGCAGACCCGGTTTCCACCTGCGTCCACATGACCTTGGCCCGATCGCCCCGGCAATCGGCACGTTTGGTCACAAAATTGTAGATGCCACCTTTGCCATTCTCGTCGCCGGGATACCAGTTCTGCACCGTTGAGTATTTCACTTCGGCGTCTTCTTCGATGATGATCTCGACCACCGCGGCATGCAGCTGTGAAATATCGCGCTGGGGGGCAGTACAGCCCTCAAGGTAAGATACATACGATCCCTTGTCGGCAATAATCAGGGTGCGTTCGAACTGGCCGGTATTTTCGGCGTTGATGCGAAAATAGGTGCTCAACTCCATCGGGCACCGCACGCCGGGTGGTACGTAAACAAAAGACCCATCCGAAAAAACAGCAGAATTTAGTGTCGCATAGAAGTTGTCGGATACAGGAACTACAGTGCCGAGATATTTCTTCACCAACTCGGGATGTTCTCTGATTGCCTCAGAAATCGAACAGAAAATAACGCCCGCCTTCAGCAACTCGTCCTGAAAGGTGGTACCCAGAGAGACTGAATCAAACACAGCATCAACAGCGACCTTGCGCCCTTCGGCGGGGATGTCCTCAGCGCCTTCCACACCTGCCAGAATCATCTGTTCTTTCAATGGGATACCAAGCTTTTCGTATGTGGCCAGCAGCTTGGGATCGACCTCATCCAGCGACTTTGGTTTTACTTCAAAGCTTTTGGGGCGCGCATAGTAGTATTGATCCTGAAAGTCGATTTCCGGATAATCCACCATTGCCCAAGTGGGTTCCACTTTGGTCAGCCAACGCTCGTATGCTTCAAGCCGCCAATCGGTCATCCACTGCGGCTCTTCGTTCTTTTCGGAAATCAGGCGCACGATGTCTGGTGAGAGCCCCTTGGGGGCGTATTCCATTTCCACATCCGTAGACCAGCCGTGCTTATAGCTGCTGCCGACCTCGCGAACCGCATCAACTGTATCCTGGTCAACGCCGTCTTTGACGTCCAGATTGTCCAGTGCAGCCATTTCATCCACTCCTCAGTCGGTTACGCCACGCGGCGTTCGTGGTTTTTACGTTTGTCCAGCCAGATCTCAGCAAACCTGAGGACATCGTCTTGTGTTGTGTCCAACCCCAACGACACACGGATCGCAGAGCTGGCAATATCATCGTCATATCCCATCGCGCGCAAGACGCGACTGGCGCGCACCTTGCCGCTGGAACAGGCTGACCCCGCCGAAATGGCAAAGCCGGACAGGTCCATTTGCATCACCTGAGTCTCGCCCTTCCAGCCGGGGGCGGCAAAACAAGTGGTGTTGGGCAAGCGTCGCGCGTCTTTCCCGACAAAAATAGTCTTATTTACGCCAGCCTCAAGAGCCAATTCTAGAATATTTCTAAATTGGCCGATTTCATCCCATTTTCCGGCACTAACATCAGCAGCAGCAGCTTGGGCGGCGGCACCAAATCCGGCGATGCCAATTACGTTCTCGGTCCCGGAACGACGTCCCATTTCCTGCCCGCCGCCTTTGATCTGTGCGGCCACCTCAACACCCCGGCGCACCACTAGCGCGCCAACGCCTTTTGGACCGCCCAACTTGTGCGCCGAAATCAGCGCCATATCTACGCCCATCTCATCGAAGCAGAGCGGTATTTTACCAAAGGCCTGCGTCACATCACAAACCGAAAGTCCGCGCGGAATGCCCTGCACGATGCCGGTTTCGGAATTGGCCAGCTGCAACACGCTGCGCGCCGGGTCCGTCACGTCGGCGTGTCCGGCGCCGTCCACGGCCAGATCGGGCGTGATCCACGCGGCGATCGCATCGTGCTCGACGTCCGGTCCGTGCAGATCGCGCCCCGCACACGCCAGGGCCGCGGCCTCAGTCGCACTGGCGGTAAAAACGATGTCTGCATTACCAGCACCAAGGGCTTGGGCAATCTGTCCCCGCGCGCGCTCGACCAGTGCCTTGGCGGCTCGACCCTCAGCGTGAACGCTTGACGGGTTTCCAACAACGTCCATCGCCGCCGCCATCGCAATACGGGCTGCAGGCCGCAAAGGCGTTGTTGCGTTATGATCCAGATAGATACGTGTCATCTCTTCAATTGTTCCAGAATCGGTAAAAAAGTGTGTCGTTAGCCATCAACCACGGCAAAAAGGTTGGGCACGGCCGGACAGGGCGCCAACTCGTTTGCAATCACGTCCGACAATCGTATCTGATGCAGATAGACATAGACTTGCGCGCTCAGGCCCTCCCACAATCGGTTGGTCAATGATTGCGCCCGGGTGCCGGACAAAGCGCCGGATGCGCCTGCCCCTTTGTGCATTGCGTCGACCGTTTCATCGACCGCAGACAGGATATCGACCACGCGAATATCAGACGGAAGTTTTGCCAGCCGGTAGCCCCCTCCCGGGCCGCGCACTGATGCCACCAGCCCTGCACGGCGCAGCTTAACAAACAACTGCTCTAGATAGGGTAACGAGATATCCTGCCGTTCCGAGATCTCGCCCAGCGTGACAAGTTCATCCCCAGAGGTCAGCGCAATATCAGCCAATGCAACCATTGCGTACCGTCCTTTGGTTGAGAGTTTCATGTTTCTGATCCCTGACTTCTCAGCAGCAGCGTGATTTGATTGACGTTTTGAACGATTGCGCTTAAGTCCCAAAAGCCAACCGCAAGACAGCGGCCATTCAATTAGAACCGTTCTAAGGTGCCTTAGCAAATTCGTCAAGAATTGCCCGTGCATCTGGATCCACAGACAGGGGTGCATATGCCCGAGGTTATTTTTCCCGGACCCGAAGGCCGCCTAGAAGGTCGCTACCACCCACAAAAAGAAAAAGACGCACCAATTGCGATTCTGCTGCATCCGCACCCGCAATTTGGCGGCACGATGAATCACAAGGTTGTCTACAACCTGCACTACGCCTTTTATAACATGGGCTTCACTGTGTTGCGGTTTAACTTTCGCGGTGTCGGACGCTCGCAGGGTGAATATGACCTTGGGGTTGGTGAGTTGTCTGATGCGGCGTCAGCGCTCGACTATCTTCAGTCGATGAACAACAATTCCAAGCATTGCTGGGTTGCCGGATTTTCCTTTGGTGCATGGATTGGTATGCAGTTGTTGATGCGACGGCCGGAAATAACCGGCTTTATCAGCGTCTCGCCGCCTGCAAACATGTATGACTTTTCGTTTCTGGCCCCCTGCCCGTCATCTGGCCTGATCATCAACGGCAGCGCTGATCGTGTTGCGCCCCCCGATGATACCGTTTCGCTGGTCAACAAATTGCACGAACAAAAAGGCATCACCATCACCCATCAGGTCATCGAGGGCGCCGGTCATTTCTTTGAGCCACCGCATATGGATACGTTGATCGGCAACACCACCGAATACGTCAAACGGCGGCTGACAGAAACCACGCGCTGAGATGTCGCGCGCTGATGAAATAGCCGATGATCTGGCCAGCCAAACCATGGAGATCATCAACGCCACGGGCAACGACGACATCGTCAACGAGGTGTCGGCAGCCCTTGGTGGATATTCGCAGACGCTCTCAGAATCGTTCATGACAGCGATACGGGTGCGCCGTGCGGAACAGCGCGCGCGTAGCATTTTAACCACGCGACGCAAGGCGGCTGGTCTGCCAGACAATGACTGATCGGCTTGAGCAGCAATTTGCCTTTCTGAACGAGGCCGACAAGCTCAAAACGATCCTGAGGGGCACGACGCTGTGTGACGGATCGCGCCGCGAAAATTCAGGCGAACACAGTTGGCATATCGCGCTTTACGCGATGATTTTAGCAGAACATGCGATCAAACCCGTGAATGTCGACAGGGTGATCAAGATGCTGTTGCTGCATGATCTGGTCGAGATTGATGCAGGCGATAACCCCATTCACGGCGACCATGATCTCAAGGAAATGGAAAAAATCGAACAGGCTGCCGCAGAACGGATTTTTGGTCTTCTGCCGCCAGATCAGCACGACGAATTTCGCGCTTTGTGGGATGAATTTGAGGCGGCTGAGAGTGATGATGCGATATTTGCCAAGTCTCTGGATCGGGTGCAGCCAGTTGTCAGCAATTTGCAATCCGGCGGAGGTAGCTGGCGAACCTACAATGTGACCGCAGAGCAATTGCAAACCCGCGTCGGCGCCAAAGTACAACGTGGTGCGCCTAGCCTGTGGGATTGGATACGACCGCAATTGGTCGGTTTTTTTGGTGGTAAGGCGATCTGATTGCGTCGCGAGGAGATTTTGCCAGCGCGAACTCGCAGGGTTTTTTCGATTTACACAACAGAAGGGCCGAATGAACAAACATGACTGAATACTTCGGTTCTCCAACCCAGATTGCAGTTCAAAAACGGCTGTTTGAAACCCATTCCCAGATCTCAGCGTCCCCCTATCTCGCCAATGGCGGGCGGATACTGAATATTCTTGATCCCGACGCATTGGGCTGGGATCAGGTGCGCGTGTTGGCCGAACGCGATTTGTTTATCGGGCTGACGGCCGTACCGCTGCAGGAAACCCTTAAAAAACTCCGGGCTCTCTTTGGCCCCGATATCGCATTCCCTTACTGGCATGCCTTTTTGGGAGATGTCAAAACGGTCCTCAAGGCCTGCGGCACTGTCGTGGCATCCACCGAATTGCCTGAGGGGTGGCGCGCGGAGACGATCTCAGTGCCCGACGACAACGTGATCAACGCCATGCGAACGCTGAACTCCGAGACCGGCGTTTTGCCGACCCCGACATACTACCTAAAAAGTGAGGTGGTCCCTTCCCTGACGACCTGCATATGGACCGAAACCGGCGCGCTGGCGGCGTGTGGCAATGCGACAATGCGGTATCATCCGAAAAGCCGCTTTGCGAACACGCTGTTTGCTGGCGGCGTATCTGTCGCCCCGCGGTTCAGACAAAACGGGCTTGGCACGCTAACCAACGCGATCTTGTTGCGCGACAGTCAAAAAATGACCGGTTGGAGCCGGGTTCTGGAGCAAGCCAAAGAGGACAATCTGCCGTCATGCGGGATGATCCGGAAATGCGGGCTGGAACAGGACCCCAATCTCGTCACGATTGTTGTGAATCTTTCCGCTGAATTTATCACGCGATAGCGATGATCTTGATTACATTTATTCGGTATACCTTTGTATGCCGTCTATCCATTGCCGCCAAAGCTGGCTAAACAGCATATAATTTGATTTCAACACTTACTCAAAGGCAGCGTACCCATGACAAAGATCAAGGTGGACAACCCCATTGTCGAACTCGATGGCGATGAAATGACCCGGATCATCTGGGACTTCATCAAACAGAAGCTGATTCTGCCCTATCTGGACGTTGATCTGAAATACTACGACCTTGGCATGGAATCGCGGGACGCAACGGACGATCAGATCACCATAGACAGCGCCGAAGCGATCAAAAAATACGGCGTCGGCGTCAAATGTGCGACCATCACCCCGGATGAGGCGCGCGTGGAAGAATTCGGCCTCAAGCAGATGTGGCGCAGCCCCAACGGGACAATTCGCAACATTCTTGGCGGCGTGATCTTTCGCCAACCGATCATCTGCAAAAACGTTCCCCGACTTGTGCCCGGCTGGACCAAACCCATCGTTGTTGGCCGTCATGCCTATGGCGATCAATACCGCGCCACTGATTTCAAGTTTCCCGGCAAAGGCAAGCTCACGATCAAATTTGTCGGCGATGACGGCACCGTCATTGAACGCGACGTGTTTGACGCCCCCGATTCTGGTGTCGTCATGGCAATGTACAATCTCGACAAGTCGATCATCGACTTTGCGCGCGCGTCGATGAACTATGGGCTTAACATGGGCTGGCCGGTCTATCTGTCGACCAAGAACACCATTCTCAAACAATATGATGGCCGGTTCCTGGAGCTGTTCCAGCACATCTACGAGACCGAATTTGAAGACAAATTCAAAGCCGCTGGCATCACCTACGAACACCGGCTGATCGATGACATGGTCGCCTGTGCTATGAAATGGAATGGCGGTTACGTCTGGGCGTGCAAGAACTATGACGGCGATGTGCAGTCCGACACCATTGCACAGGGCTTTGGCTCTCTCGGTCTGATGACATCCGTTCTGATGACGCCAGATGGAAATACCGTCGAGGCAGAAGCCGCACATGGCACCGTAACGCGCCACTATCGTCAGCACCAAAAAGGGGAGCAGACCTCCACCAACTCCATCGCGTCAATCTATGCGTGGACCGGTGGTCTGAAACATCGCGCCAAACTGGACGACAACACAGCTCTGATGACCTTTGCCACGACGCTCGAAAAGGTCGTTGTCGATACCGTTGAAGCTGGCGACATGACCAAGGATCTGGCATTGCTGGTTGGCCCCAACCAGCGGTGGCTGACCACTATGGGTTTCCTTGAAAAGATCGACGAGAACCTCAATGCGTCACTCAAAGGATAAGTCTGGAGTGGGGTGCATTTCTCACAGCCAATTCGTTTGACTGTTGGCAAGTGCAGCTGCGCTGGCGTTCAGAGCGGGGATATTGAACCGGATTTGATCGGTGGCCCAACAACCCAACGCCACAGACCGCGCGAGCCATTGTGGCCGGGTGGCCGTTTCTTGGACCGGTGCTTGCGAAAGTCTGAGTTGGAATGTTGCTGACAGATTTGCCTGTCACGCTTTGCTTCCGGCACTTCAGCGGTGATGAGACGCCATTACAAGAGATTGCGCGTTCCATCGACGAACGACCGGCGAAGGAAATCAACAAAAGCCCGCACTTTAGGTTGCACGAAACTGTGCGACGGATAGACCGCAAATATACCTTGCGCGTCATTTGATGTGCCCAGGTTGATCTCTTCCACCAGACCGGCCTCTAATGCCTCGGCACAGAGATAAGTTGGCAGATAAGCGATCCCGAGCCCTGATATCGCAGCATTCAACAATGATTGTCCGTCATTCACGGTCAACCAGCCTGCCGTGTAGACCTGACGTATTTCGCCAGAAGCAGATTTCAGCTTCCAGACGGCATCATTTTCCGGGTTGGAATAATGCAGAAGTTTGTGCTCACTCAGGTCATCGATCTTGAGAGGGCGGCCGGTCTTCTGAACGTAAGACGGTGAAGCGACCATGATATTGGTCGTTTTGGTCAACTGACAGGCGCGCAAAGAACTATCTTGGGGCTCTCCTATGCGGATCGCCATATCAAATCCTTCGGACACCAGTTCGACATGCCGATTGCTCAGCACCATGTTCACTGTAATGTCTGGAAACTCTTTAAGAAAACTACTCATGACGGGCGACATACAACTGACGCCAAAATCTGTTGCGACCGAAACCCTAAGCACCCCCGCCGGTACAGATTGGGTCGCGGTTACAAATGAATCCGCCTCGCCGGCATCATTAAGCACCCTGCGGGCGCGATCATAATAAGCGAGACCAATTTCTGTTGGGCTGACTCGCCGTGTTGTTCTGTTCAAAAGCCGCGCGCCTAAACGTGCTTCAAGAGAAGTCACATATTTCGAAATCGCTGATTTCGATTTGCCCATTTTTCTCGCAGCATCAGTGAATCCACCTTGATCCACAACTGTGGCAAAGGCCTCCATTTCGGATAGTCTGTCCATTTCTCATCACCTACTGTCTTGGCCCCGTAGCGCTACGTCTATGTGATGAGTCGGGCGACAAATTGGTCCCGCGCTGCTCAGAAGGTGTTCATTTTGTGAACAGTGCGTCAACGCGGGGAGTGGCGCATGACAAACAGGCAACAAAAAAGACCAAGGCGCTGGCACGCCGCGCTTAACAAGAAAAAGGGCGGCACCAATAAGCGCCGCCCAGTTGTGAACCATCCCATACCGCTCATTTGTCAGAGCGGCATTATTCGTCAATGGCCCCTGTTATGCATCCGGTGATGGAGTTTTTCGATGATCCCGCTCGCGGTTTTCTCAAACATGCAGGGGATAAGGGCGTGCAGCAGCGCCGCGCCAGCCGCAGCGAACAAAAGCCCGGAAAACCGCAAGGCAAACCACATATGTCCAAGAAAACTCTCATCTACGCTGGCCGGGTGGGCCAGAAAAACTCTGGTGATCATCGCGCTCTCCTAATTCGAATTGACCAGACACTAGGGAATATGGTGCGAGCATATATCCCAAAGATACGAATATTCAGCTTGCATGCGGGATAATTTCCCCAGATATGTTGATATATGATGACAATTGATGACCTTGACCGCCGAATCCTTACCGAATTGCAACGCAACGCGGACCAGTCGCTCGATTCGCTCGGGGAAAAGATCAATCTGTCGCGCAACGCCTGTTGGCGTAGGATCAAGGCACTCGAGGCATCAGGGGTTTTGCAAAAGCGCGTCGCAATTCTGTCGCCTGCAAAAGTTGGTCTCGGCCTCATGGTGTTCATGCAAATCCGCACCAGCGCACATGAACAGGACTGGCTGGATCGCTTTTCCAAGGCGACACGGGCAATTCCGGAAATACTGGGCGTCTACCGGATGACAGGTGACCTCGATTATTTGATCCGGGCCCGGGTGGCCGATATGGCCGGGTATGACCAGCTTTACCAAGACCTCATCCGCCGGGTTCACCTATCAGATGTCTCGGCCAGTTTTGTCATGGAGCAGATCAAAGACACCACTGAATTGCCATTATAGGAGCCGCCATGCCGGTGCATTACATCTATCTCATTGTCGCCATCGCGGCAGAGACCATCGGAACCACAGCGCTTCAGGCCAGTGTACAGTTCACCCGCCTATGGCCGTCCGTCATGGTTGTGGTGTCTTACGTTGTTGCGTTCTATTTTCTGGGCCTCGCACTTAAGTACATCCCCGTCGGCGTTGCCTATGCACTTTGGTCTGGCCTTGGAATCGTCTTGATTGCCTGTATCGGGTTCATGCTTTTTGGTCAGAAACTCGATCTGGCGGCTGTCGCAGGTCTGGGCCTGATTATTGCTGGCATCCTTGTCATCCACCTGTTTTCAGACACTTCGACGCACTAGCTGCACGTTTGAACTGGATTTTGCTGGCGTTCTGCAGCGCAGCGATGTATGCGCGCGACAACTCCGAACAAAGGTAGATCACATGGACCTGCGAAATATCGCAATCATCGCGCACGTTGACCACGGCAAAACCACCTTGGTTGACGAATTGCTGAAACAATCCGGCGCGTTTCGCGAAAATCAGGCTGTGGCCGAGCGGGCCATGGACAGCAATGATCTGGAGCGCGAACGCGGCATTACCATCCTTGCCAAAGCCACATCTTTGGAATGGAAAGGCATGCGCATCAACATCGTCGACACGCCCGGTCACGCCGACTTCGGTGGTGAAGTCGAGCGCATCCTGTCGATGGTGGACGGTGTTGTATTACTGGTCGATGCCGCCGAAGGGCCGATGCCGCAAACCAAATTTGTAACTTCCAAGGCCCTGGCACTTGGCCTGCGCCCGATCGTGGTTCTGAACAAGGTCGACAAACCGGACGCCGAACCGGACCGCGCACTGGACGAGTGCTTTGATCTCTTCGGCAACCTTGGTGCAGATGATGATCAGCTAGACTTTCCGGCCATGTACGCCTCCGGCCGCTCTGGCTGGGCTGATATGGAACTGGACGGCCCGCGCGAGAATCTGGATGCCTTGTTTGACCTGATTGTCGAGCATGTCCCCGCCCCGGCGCAAATTGCGCGCCGCGACGAACCGTTTACCATGCTGGCAACCACGTTGGGGTCAGACCCGTTCATCGGGCGCATTCTGACCGGCCGTGTTGAATCAGGCACCCTGAAAGCTGGTGAAACTGTCAAGGCAATCGCCTTGGATGGCACTTTGATCGAAAACTTTCGGGCGACAAAAATTCTTGCTTTCCGGGGCCTTAGTCAACAACCTATCGAACTGGCCGAAGCCGGTGATATTGTCTCTCTTGCAGGCATGAGCAAAGCGACAGTGGCCGATAGTATTGTGGCACCTTCCGTTAACGAGGGCATCCCGGCCCAGCCGATTGATCCGCCGACCATTACCGTCACCTTTGGCATCAACGATTCCCCTCTGGTCGGGCGTGATGGCAAAAAGGTGCAATCGCGCGTCATTCGGGACCGGTTGATGAGAGAGGCCGAATCCAACGTCGCCATCAAGATCAGCGACACGCCCGGCGGTGAAGCTTTCGAAGTTGCCGGTCGTGGCGAACTGCAAATGGGCGTTTTGATCGAAAACATGCGCCGCGAAGGATTTGAGCTCAGCATTTCGCGCCCACAGGTTCTGTTTCAGACCGGCGAAAACGGCGAACGTCTTGAACCTATCGAAGAAGTCACCATTGACGTGGATGACGAATACTCCGGCTCAGTAATCGAAAAAATCACCGGCACCCGCAAAGGTGTGCTGACGGAAATGAAACCGGCCGGCGCTGGCAAAACTCGCATCATTGCGCTGGTGCCGTCGCGTGGCCTGATTGGCTATCACGGCGAGTTTCTGACAGACACACGCGGTACAGGCGTTTTGAACCGCGTGTTCAACGGATGGGCGCCGCACAAAGGCGCAATTCCGGGCCGTCGTGCTGGCGTTCTGATCTCGATGGAAAACGGGACCTCTGTTGCCTATGCGCTGTGGAACCTCGAAGACCGGGGCAGAATGTTCATTGGTCCGCAGACTGATATCTATCAGGGCATGATCATTGGCGAACACAGCCGTGAGAATGACCTAGAAGTGAACCCGCTTAAAGGCAAAAAGCTGACCAACGTGCGCGCGTCAGGCACCGACGAAGCCGTCCGCCTGACCACACCAATTTCGATGTCGCTGGAACAGGCAATTGCCTACGTGGACGATGACGAACTGGTCGAAGTCACGCCACTTGCGGTCCGTCTGCGCAAACGCTTCCTTGATCCGCACGAGCGTAAGCGGCAAGCCAAAGCCAGCTGATCAACCCGTCAGTTGGGGCAAACCCCGCCTGACGTCTCTATTCGGTGGTTTCTACAATCATCAGTTCGCGCTCGGATGCACCCTGCGCGTGGCCAAGAGCACGTTGATAAAGCGCTGAATTATAACATTCTTCGGCGGCCTCAACTGACGGGAACCTGGCAACCACATTGCGCGGGCGTGCCTGGCCTTCAAGTTGGACAAACCGCCCCCCGCGGGCAATGAATACACCGCCATGGGCCGCAATCGCCTCGGTCGCGATGGCCGCGTATTTGGCATAGGCCTCGTCATCCGTGACCGTTACATGTGCAATCCAAAGTGCTGGCAATGTCATACCTCCAAAACAGCGGTCGCAGCAGCAATTGCAGCGTCAGCTTTGCTGGCATCCGGGCCACCGCCCTGCGCCATATCAGCGCGTCCACCGCCACCTTTCCCGCCCAACTCTGCCACGGCAGCCTTGACGAGATCAACGGCAGAAACACGACTTGTCATGTCATCTGTCACGCCAGCAGCAACTGCAGCTTTGCCGCCGGTGTCAGCAATCAGCAGAACCGCGCCGCAGCCGATCCGAGATTTGTGCTCGTCGATAAGGGCTGGAAGGTCCCGGCCTGTCACCCCTGTAAGAACTTGAGAATAGAACGACATGCCATTGATTTCTTTGGACTCCGGAGCGATCTGACCGCCGCCCGACATGGCCAGCTCGCGGCGCAGTTGCGCCACTTCGTTGCTCAGGGTTTTGCGTTCATCCAGCAAGGCACGCACGCGCGCGGGAACTTCTGCCGGCGGAGCCCGCAGCTCCTGCGCCAGTTCAGACACGCGACGATCCTGCGCACTCAGATGGCGAAACGCTCCCGCCCCGGTCAGTGCCTCGATGCGGCGGACACCAGCGCTGGAGGCGCTGTCTCCCAGTAAGGCAAACACTCCGATATCACCGGTCTGACGCACATGGGTGCCGCCACACAACTCCAGCGAATAGGTGTTGCCATCCGTTCCCTTGCTGGATCCGTCCTGCCTGCCCATAGACACAACACGGACCTCGTCGCCGTATTTTTCACCAAACAATGCCTGAGCTCCGATCGCACGCGCATCATCCGGCGTCATAATCCGTGTTTCAACCGGCGCATTCTGGCGAATATAAGCGTTCACATCTTCCTCGACCTGCGTCAGTTCCTGCGGCGTCAGTGCCGCAGTATGACTGAAGTCAAAGCGCAAGCGGTCCTCAGCATTCAGCGAACCGCGTTGTGCGACATGATCACCAAGCGCCTCGCGCAGCGCCTCGTGCAGCAGGTGGGTCGCCGAATGGTTCGCGCGAATCGCAGTGCGTCGCAGGTGATCAACCTCCAGTGCCAACGGCTCCCCTTTGGCAAACCGGCCCCGATCTATGGTGACATGATGTGCAAAGATACCCCCGCCCATCTTCTGCGTATCCGTGACCCGCGCAATATCGTCTTCATTCTCCAGCCGGCGAAGATACCCAATATCTCCTACCTGCCCGCCGGATTCGGCATAAAAGGGCGTCTGATTGAGCACAATCCACCCGCTTTGCCCCTCTTCCAGCGCGTCAACTTCGCTGCTGTCTGATACAAGTGCCAGCACCTGACCCTCTGCAATCTCGGTGTCATAACCCAGAAAGTCGGTGGCGCCATGGGCATCAGCAAGATCGAACCAGACCCGCGCATCCGTCGCCTCACCGGTGCCGGACCATGCCGCCCGGGCTTTGGCCTTTTGCTCGACCATGGCCTCATCAAATCCCGCAACATCCACCGAGCGGCCTTTTTCCCGCAACGCATCCTGGGTCAGATCCAAAGGAAAGCCGAAAGTGTCATAGAGTTTGAATGCCGCCCTGCCGGGCAGCTCTGCCGCCTCCGGCAAATCCGCCAGTTCGTCATCCAGCAGCTTTAATCCACGGTCCAACGTTGTTTTGAAACGGGTTTCTTCCAGTTTCAGCGTCTCAGTGATCAGCGATTGGGCGCGGCCCAACTCGGGGTAGGCCGCCCCCATCTGACGCACAAGCGCCGGCACAAGCTGGTACATGACCGGATCTTTCGCCCCCAGAAGATGGGCATGGCGCATTGCGCGGCGCATGATCCGGCGCAGGACATAGCCGCGCCCGTCATTGGATGGCATCACCCCATCCGCGATCAGGAAAGAAGTCGAGCGCAAATGGTCTGCAATCACACGGTGATGGGTTTTTCCGGGCCCGTCCGGGTCCGTGTTGCTTGCGTCTGCGCTCGCCTCGATCAGGCTGCGCATCAGGTCGGTGGCGTAATTGTCATTGGTGCCCTGCAACAGCGCAGCAACCCGTTCGATGCCCATGCCTGTGTCAATCGACTGGTTTGGCAGATCGACACGGGTTCCATCTGCAAACTTCTCGTATTGCATAAAGACCAGATTCCAGATTTCGACAAACCGGTCACCATCTTCTTCGGGAGATCCCGGAGGTCCCCCCCAGATGTGATCGCCGTGATCAAAGAATATTTCTGAGCAGGGTCCGCACGGCCCTGTCGGCCCCATCATCCAGAAATTATCATCGGTTGCGATGCGGATGATTCTGTCATCGCTCAGCCCCGCGACTTTTTTCCACAGGTTCGCGGCCTCGTCATCGGTGTGATAGACTGTGACCACGAGATTTTCCTTGGGAATACCAAACTCTTTGGTGAGCAGTTCCCAAGCAAACGGGATCGCATCAGACTTGAAGTAATCGCCAAAGCTGAAATTGCCCAGCATCTCGAAAAACGTGTGATGGCGCGCCGTATAGCCCACATTGTCCAGATCATTATGTTTGCCGCCAGCACGCACGCATTTCTGCGCGGTCGTGGCGCGGGTGTAGTCCCGATGCTCCAGCCCGGTGAACAGGTTTTTGAATTGCACCATGCCAGAGTTTGCAAACATCAGCGTGGGGTCGTTGCGAGGCACCAGCGGGCTGCTATCGACCACGGCATGGCCCTGCTTTTCGAAATAGGACAAAAACGTGGATCTGATGTCGTTTACCGTGCGCATGGCGGCACCCCTTTTGGGCGAAATTCGCGTTCCATGTCAAATAGCCGCCTGTATCGTCACTGTCCACAGGGCAAGAAGCCCGTAAAACCAAACAGGGTGCATCAGATGATGCACCCTGCCCCAGATGTTCTTCAGATTTTCTTCAAAACGGCGGGCAGTCTAAGCCCGCCGGTTTGCACCAGCTCATGCCTCGAGAATATCATCATCCGCACCGGGCGCGGCTTTGGCAGTCACCGGGGGCGCATCAAAATCCAGACCGTGTGAGGCGCGAATCTTGTCCTCGATATCATAGGCCATATGCGGATGATCTTTCAGGAATTGCTTTGCATTCTCACGTCCCTGCCCGATCCGCTCATCGCCATAGCTGAACCAGGACCCTGATTTATCAACAACGCCGGCAATCACGCCAAGATCAAGCAACTCGCCCATTTTCGAAATGCCTTCGCCATACATGATGTCGAACTCGACCTGTTTGAACGGGGCGGCCACCTTGTTCTTGACAACTTTCACACGCGTCGCGTTGCCCACAACTTCGTCGCGATCCTTGATGGCGCCGATGCGCCGAATGTCGAGCCGGACAGAGGAATAAAATTTCAGCGCGTTGCCACCCGACGTTGTTTCTGGTGATCCAAACATAACGCCGATCTTCATCCTGATCTGGTTGATGAAGATCACCATGCAATTGGACCGGCTGATCGACCCGGTCAACTTGCGCATCGCCTGACTCATCAACCGGGCCTGTACGCCAACGCTGCTGTCGCCCATGTCACCTTCCAACTCTGACTTTGGCGTCAGGGCTGCAACCGAATCGACCACTACCATGTTCACCGCACCTGAGCGGACCAGCGTGTCGGTAATCTCAAGCGCCTGCTCGCCAGTGTCGGGCTGCGAAATCAGCAACTCATCAATATCGATACCCAATTTCTTGGCATATTGCGCATCAAGCGCATGTTCAGCATCAACAAAGGCGCACACACCGCCTTTTTTCTGTTGCTCTGCAATGCAATGCAGCGTCAGGGTGGTTTTGCCCGAGCTTTCCGGCCCGTAAACCTCGACAATACGGCCCATCGGCAAACCGCCAATGCCAAGCGCGATGTCCAGACCCAGAGATCCCGTTGAGCTGGAGGTGATGTCCTGAATCGCCCCTTCCGCGCCCAGCTTCATAATGGAACCTTTACCGAACTGCCGTTCGATCTGCGCCAGTGCGCTATCAAGCGCCTTTTGCTTGTCCGCGGATTTTTTATTGTCCATTGTCAAAAGATCTGCCGTTGCCATGATTGTTCTTTCCCTTACTGTCACACCCGTACGCGGGCGGCAATGCTGTCGATGTTCGCCTCTTGTTCTTTATGAGATCAAAAAGAGAACATTTCAATCAATTTTTTTCTACCCCCACTGTTTCTCCAAAGAGTTAAGGAGTAGTTTACACAGATGCGTGACCTTTGAATTCAATGACGGACCGAGAGTAAATGCTTGTTTTTTATAAAGAACGCCTTGTGTTCCTGTCGATGCCCAAGACCGGGTCGACTGCCTATCAAACCGCTCTGTCGCCGCATGCAGATATTATCATTGCGGATCCACCGCAGCTCAAACATGCGCCCGTCTACCGCTACAACCGGTTCTTTCAGCCGATGTTTGAGAAAGCCTGCAAGGTTGAGATGGAGACCTTGGCTGTGATGCGAGAGCCAATTAGCTGGCTCGGAAGCTGGTACCGTTATCGCCAGCGCCCTTTTATGAAGGACAATTCCAATTCAACGGCCGGGATTAGTTTTGATGAATTTGTGCAGACCTACATGGGCGGCCAGACAGCTGGATTTGCCAACGTTGGGGTTCAGTCACGGTTTTTGCAGCCGCGACCGAAGGGGAGCCCGTTAACCCATTTGTTTCGCTATGAGGACCAGCCCCGCCTGATCGCATTTCTTGAGAATCGTTTGGGGCTTCAGATCAGATTGGAAAAAGAGAACGTATCTCCCCAAATCGAGCTTCAGCTCTCAAGCGGCGTCGAATCCGCGTTCCGCAAGAAATTCGCTTCCGAATTTAGCCTCTACAACAGCATTGCCTGACCGCAAACGTTCGTCACGCCTGACCATGGCGCATCGCGGGCGATGCCGGACGGCATTGACAGCGTCGGTTGGCCTTAGTGCAGTTGTTGATGTACAGTTTCTGTCAGGTCGCTTAACGAAAACGGCTTGGGCAAAAACACCGAATTGGGAATTTTGGTCTGGTTATCGCCAAAAGAATCCTCGGCATAGCCAGAGACAAAAACCACCCGAACATCAGGCCGTTCTTTCAGGGCTTCACGTACCCAACTCGGCCCGTCCATGCCCGGCATAACAACATCCGTGACAAACACATCTACAACGATGCCCGGATCCTCGAGCGTCTTGAGTGCAACCTCAGCCGATTCCGCTTCCAGTACCGTATAACCTCGCAAGCGCAGCGCGCGTGAAGCAAAGGCGCGGACCGGCGCCTCGTCTTCGACCAGCAGAATGACTCCTTCGCCATGTTTGGGCTGCGCGCTCTGGGGTTTTTCTACATTCGGAGCGGGCGTCTCTTCAACCTTTTCATAGACCGGGAAATACAGGGTGAAACTGGTGCCGCTGCCTATAATCGAGTCAACAAAGATGTATCCGCCGGTTTGTTTCACTATGCCATAAGCTGTCGATAGCCCCAGTCCGGTGCCTTCGCCGGTCCGTTTTGTGGTAAAAAATGGCTCGAACACCTTTTGCAACTTATCTGACGGAATTCCAACACCCTCATCTGATACTTTTACCGTCACATATGCCCCCGCCGGCACCAGCGCGCGGTCCCGTTCCAGCGGTTCATTCAGATATGCGGTTTCGGTTTCGATGCGGATTTCGCCGCCCGAGGGCATGGCATCCCGCGCATTCACAACCAAATTCATCAGCACTTGTTCGAGTTGTCGTTTGTCAGCGCGAATTGACTGAAGTACCGGGTCATGAGACAGCGTCAACGTTACTTTTTCGCCGACCAGCCGATTGAGAAGGTGTGTTAAGTCAGACAGGGTGTCCCGCATATCAAGAACTTCGGGGCGCAGAGTCTGCTTGCGCGAAAACGCCAGTAGCTGTCCAACAAGCGCCGCCGCGCGATTGGCATTCTGATGGATTTGCACAAGATCACCGTAATCCGGGTCACCCTGATCATGCCGTAACAGCAGCAGGTCACAATGACCCGAAATGGCAGTCAGCAAGTTATTGAAATCATGGGCGACACCTCCGGCGAGTTGCCCGATGGCCTGCATCTTCTGGCTCTGAACAAACTGCGCCTCAAGCGTCTTGAGTTCAGTTGCATCGCTTAGCACAGCGATCAACCCCGGCTCACCTTCTTCAATGACGCGATTGAGGGTTACCTGCACAAAGACCTCTTTGTCGCGTCGGGTAAGCCGCAGGAATTCTGAATGGGATGCCGAGCGCCCCTCTATCGCGTCGTTTAACCAATCAGAGATCGAGCGCCCCAGCCCTTCCATCACGTCAGAAAGCACAGTGCCCTTTTCTACTTCAGCGCCAAGGAGTTGCAGTGCCACGCGATTGGCCATCAGAATCTCGCCACCCGAGGCGACCTTGAGAAGCGGAACAGGCAGGTCCTCAAACACGGCCCAGCCCTCGCCCTGGACTTGCTCCGGAGTCGGGAGCAGATACAACTCACGCCGCCCGGCGCTGGCCTCAACTTCAGAGACGATAACATGTTTCGGGCCGGCTTCGGTGCTGACCTCATTCACCTCACCCGCGCGAATGGGGAGTGCGGTAAACAGCCGGTCCAATGCCTTCACCCGTGACCCGGCCAGTTGTCGGGCCGCTTCGTTCATGAACAAGATCGCGCCGGTGCGACTTACCGTGATCATCGGAATCGACAGACTGTCAGCACCGCGTCCGGTATGGGGACGCTCCGCAATGTCTTCTATCCGCCACAGAAACATCGCCTCGCCCATTTCATGAACCGCAAGCCGGTGGTGCCCCCGGCGGGTCGCGATATCCTCTTGCGCCGACCCCACAGCCTTTGCCTTGGACTGAAGACGGAAGAGAACCGCACTGGGGTTGGCAAAAATAGTCCGCAACGTGCCCGCCAACGTGTCGCTGTCCAATCCATCCAGACGCGTGCGGGCGGCAGCATTGCGGGATCGGATCAGACCATCCTCATCCGTTACAAAGCTGGGCGAGGCATCTTTTGCGATGAAATCCGACAATATCCGGTAAGCAGCTTTTTGCGTGCGTCGATAGTGAAACGCGAGGCCCAGAAAGATCGCTGCGATTGTCCCGAGCGTCCCACCCGCGCCCAAAAGGGGCAAAACTGCGTTTGGAGGCGCAAGGAAGACTGCGGCAGCGACAACAACAATAGCAGTTGCAAACAAAATGCTGCACCGGCTAACGGCCTGATCGGCCAACCGTTGCAGTCGGCTGAGCAAGGTAGAACCGCCTGGCATCATCTGCTTTGCTGCTGGATTGTCCAACACGCCACGCCACTCCCAAAATGATTCGTGCTCCCGCATTACCGTCCAGAACGGTTAACCCGACCTTAACCGCCTTGAAGTTTCATGTTTAAGTTGAGTAAGGCGGGTTGTCAGACCCGCGTCAAGTGTGCCGTGTAAAACCCGTCTCCGCCATCAGCCAGTGAAAAGCTCCGCTCGAAGGTGCAGGACCACTCCGCATGACGCTGCAAAAACGTTGCAATTCGGTCTTTGTTTTCAACATCCAACACCGAGCATGTGGCATATGCCAAGGTTCCTGCCGGACCGACAAGACGGGCAGCGGAATCAAGAACTTCGTCCTGTATCTCATTTAATTCATGTAGGTTTTCGGCTGTCAGGCCCCACTTTGCATCGGGAGAACGACGCCAAGCTCCGCTGCCGGAACACGGCACATCACACAACACAAGATCGTAAGGTCCGTGGCGTTCCAACTCATCTGCCTGCAAAACCCGCACATGTGCCTTGGCCCGCGCTGCCCGCAGCGGTAAATCCTGCATACGCGCGGGATTTGCGTCGTAAGCGAACAATGAAACCTCAGCCTGCGCCGCAATCGCCAGCGTCTTGCCGCCGCCACCTGCACAATAATCAAGAACAATTTGACCGTTCCTGAGCGGCAGCGCCTCAACCACGGCCTGACTGGCACCATCCTGCAACTCAACCAGACCAGTTTCAAACGCAGTTGAAAGGCGGACACGACGGGCACCGTCAGTGACGATCAGGGCAGTTTTGGCCAATCCATGTGGGACAGCAGTGATACCGTCATCGGCCAGAGACGTCATCGCCTGCTCAACATCTCCCTCGTGCATGTTCACCCGAACCATCACAGGCGCACGTTCGGTCAGCAATTTGGCCGCCGCGTCCGCCTGTGCTCCCAAAGACGCGCGAAACTGTGGCACCAACCAGTCCGGCAGGTTCAGGCGCTCGGCGTCTGAATGAGGCGGAGACCCTGCGGCCAGTTCAGCGTCAGTAAGTACTGCTGCGCCATAGCCTTCGCCGCTAAAGAGCGCCGCCGGATCATCTCCTGCCGTGCGGATCTGTCCCAACATCAAACCCCGCCCTGTCATGGCGCCGCCCAATGCCGCAAACGACAATTTGCACCGCAACGCATCAAACACGTGATCACGGATCGCCGCGCGGTCCTTTGACCCGGCAAATCTGCTGCGCCGGGCCCACCCGGTAAGAGCCTGCTCGGCCGCAGAACCGTCAAGTATCGTGTCCAGAATGTCGGCGGCTGCAGCCACACGTGCGGCTGGCGTCATAACACCGACTCCACATTAGGAAAAACACGTAGAGAGATGAAATAAATCAAGATGTGACTCGATAATTGGGGCTTTCGCGGGTGATCTGAACATCGTGCACATGGCTCTCGCGCAGCCCCGAGCCGGTAATTTTCACAAACGTGCAGCTTTTGCGCATGTCCTCTACGGTGGCGCAGCCGGTATATCCCATGGCAGCGCGCAGGCCCCCAACCAACTGGTGGATGACCGCACCGGCACTGCCCTGATAGGGCACCTGACCTTCGATCCCTTCCGGCACCAGCTTGTCGCTGGCTGCATCCGCTTGAAAGTACCGGTCAGCAGAGCCCCGCGCCATCGCACCCAGAGACCCCATTCCGCGATAACCTTTGAAGCTACGGCCTTGATATAGAATGACTTCTCCTGGACTTTCGTCAGTCCCGGCAATCATCGAACCGACCATGGCGCAGGACGCGCCGGCTGCGATGGCCTTGGCAAAATCCCCAGAGTACTTGATACCGCCATCGGCAATTACCGGGACATCCCCGGCGGCAGCGGCACAATCCATGATCGCGGTCAGTTGCGGAACGCCCACCCCTGCAACCATACGTGTCGTGCAAATAGATCCAGGGCCAATGCCAACCTTGATTGCATCAGCGCCAGCGCCAATCAAAGCACGAGTCGCCTCGCCCGTGGCGACATTTCCGGCAACCACCTGCACCTCATTGGACAGCATCTTGGCCCGCTCAACCGCCCGCGAGACTCCGTCAGAATGGCCATGGGCGGTGTCAATCACGATCATATCCACACCCGCGTCCACCAGCGCCTGCGCCCGCTCAAAACCTGCATCACCGACTGTACTGGCCGCCGCGACCCGCAACCGCCCAAGCGCGTCTTTGCAGGCGGTTGGGTTCAGCACCGCCTGTTCGGTGTCTTTGAGCGTCAAGAGACCGGTCAGTTTGCCTTTGGCATCGGTGATCAGCAATTTCTCGATCCGACGGGCCTTCATCAGGCTGATCGCCTCATCACGATCAGCGGGTTCGCGCAGCATGGCCAGATTGTCAGTGGTCATCATGACACTAACCGGCGTCTTGTCGTCGCTGGCAAATCTCATGTCGCGGTTGGTCACAATACCAACAACACGCCCTGCCCCATCGACAACCGGAAATCCGGTGACGCGGTAGCGTTCCTGCAGGGCTTTTGCATCTGCGAGGGTCTGATTGGCCTGCAACGTGATTGGATTGTAAACGATCCCGGATTCGAACCGCTTCACACGGCGGACCTCGCGGGCCTGCTGTTCAATGTCCAGATTCCTGTGCACAACGCCAATCCCGCCCGCCTGTGCCATTGCGATCGCCATTCGGGCCTCGGTCACCGTATCCATGGCACTGCTCAGCAACGGAATATTCATGGCAATCGATTGGGTCACGCGGGTTCTGGTATCTGCCTGAGACGGCAGAACCGAAGATGCCGCCGGCACCAGCAAAACATCATCAAAGGTGAAGGCCTCGCGAATCTCCATATCAACTCTCCATGGATAGCTCGTTTGGCGGCCACCCTATGACATGGATTGCGCTGCCGTAAAAGGGGGCAAGTGCATATCTCGCGGCACGCTGTTGCCGCAACCGCAAGGTATACGCCCTATCCGACCCCGGACCGTTGATCTACAAGGCCAAGTCCCGGTTTTCGCGTGCTGACACAAACGAACGGCAGCGACTACATCGCAAACCCACTTGCGCCGAATGCATCCAAGCAGATGGCGACCGATTGCACTAAAAATGACGCGGCCAAGCCTGTTTTTGCCGCATGCCGCCTTTCCCTCACCGCCCGGGACCTTATGGTCGCTTCAAACCACGCAAAAGGATACGACCTTAGATGAGTGACCCTCTGGTGATATTCACGCCGTCCGGCAAACGCGGCCATTTCCCAACCGGCACACCGATCCTGACAGCAGCGCGCCAGCTTGGCGTCGATCTCGACTCGGTTTGCGGCGGTCGCGGTATCTGTTCGAAGTGCCAGATAACGCCCAGCTACGGCGAATTCTCCAAACATGGTGTCACGGTCGAGGATGGCGCACTATCCGACTGGAATTCAGTAGAGCAGCGATACAAGGACAAACGTGGGTTGATCGATGGGCGCCGGCTGGGCTGTCAGGCGACCGTTCAGGGCGACGTCGTGATTGATGTGCCGCCTGAAAGTCAGGTTCACAAGCAGGTGGTGCGCAAACGGGCTGAGGCGCGCCAGATCACCATGAACCCCTCGACCAAGCTGTTTTATGTCGAGGTCGCGGAGCCGGACATGCACGACCCTTCGGGGGACCTCGAACGCCTAACAGGCGCGCTGCTCGACCAGTGGGACTTGACGAACATCCACGCTGATTTGCACATTCTGCAGGTGATGCAACCGATCCTGCGCAAAGGTCAATGGAAGGTCACCTGCGCTATTCATCTTGGTGATCACGAAAATGCACCGCGCATCATGCATATCTGGCCCGGATACTACGAAGGCACGGTCTATGGGCTGGCGGTCGATCTCGGATCGACCACTATCGCAGCGCATCTGTGTGATTTGCAGACCGGTGAGGTTGTGGCCTCGTCCGGCATCATGAATCCTCAAATCCGCTTTGGCGAAGATCTGATGAGCCGGGTGTCTTATTCGATGATGAACCCGCAAGGGGCTCAGGAAATGACCACCGCCGTGCGCGAGGGGATGAACGCGCTGTTCACTCAGGTCGCGGCAGAAGCCGAGATTGACAAGGCGCTGATCGTGGATGCGGTGTTTGTTTGCAATCCGGTCATGCACCATCTGTTTCTTGGCATTGATCCATTTGAGCTTGGACAAGCGCCGTTTGCGCTGACCACGTCCAATTCTTTGCGCCTGCGCGCGGATGATCTGGACCTGAGCATTCATCCTTCGGCGCGAGTCTACTTCCTGCCGTGCATCGCCGGACACGTTGGCGCAGACGCGGCGGCGGTGGCGCTTTCCGAGGCGCCGGATAAATCGAAAGACCTTGTCTTGGTGGTTGATGTTGGCACCAACGCCGAGATTCTGCTCGGCAACACGGAAAAAGTACTTGCCTGCTCTTCGCCCACCGGGCCGGCATTTGAAGGCGCTCAGATCAGCTCTGGCCAGCGCGCAGCCCCGGGCGCCATCGAGCGAGTGGAAATCGACCCGATCACCAAAGAACCCCGCTTTCGGGTAATCGGATCAGAGATCTGGTCAGACGAAGACGGCTTTGACAAGGTGATCGCAACAACCGGCGTGACCGGTATCTGTGGCTCGGGCATCATCGAAATGGTGGCCGAAATGCGGATGGCCGGAATTGTTGATGCGCCGGGCCTGATCGGTGCGCCGGGACAAACCGGTACAAGCCGCTGTTTTCTAGACGGGCGGACCTATTCCTATCTGGTCTATGATGCCTCAGATATGGGCGGGCCGCGCATCACGGTAACCAACCGCGACATCCGCGAGATACAGATGGCCAAGGCCGCGTTGTATTCAGGGGCACGGCTGCTGATGGACAAGTTCGGCGTCGATTCAGTCGATCGTATCGTGCTTGCCGGGGCTTTTGGCGCGCATATCTCACCCAAACACGCGATGGTGCTTGGTATGATCCCCGATGCGCCACTGGACAAAGTCACGTCTGCGGGCAACGCCGCAGGCACCGGCGCCCGTATCGCGCTGTTGAACACAGAAGCCCGCGCCGAAATCGAAGCCACCGTGCGCGCCATCCACAAGATCGAAACCGCCATCGAACCGCGCTTTCAGGAGCATTTTGTGAATGCCTCTGCCATCCCCAATTCGGTCGAACCCTTCCCTATCCTGAATTCGATTGTGACTCTGCCCACGGCCACCTTCAACACCGGCGGTGGGGGTAAGACGGACGGGAATGGCCGCAGGCGCCGCCGCAGGACGCCGTGATCGCACAAAACAAGGGGGCCCGCATGACCAACATTCATTCAGCCAACGCCGATCAGGCCAAATTCTGGTCGTCCGAGGCCGGCCCCAGCTGGGTATCCTGCCAATCCGCGATGGATCAGCAATTGCAACCGCTGCTGGAGCGATTGCTCGCGCGGGCCGAGCTGCAACCCGGTCATCAGGTTCTGGACATTGGATCGGGGACCGGCCTAAGCAGCATCCGTGCGGCAGGGGTTGTCGGACCTGAGGGGTGCGTACTGGGGGTCGACATTTCGAGTTCAATGTTAAATCACGCGAAGGTACGCTCTGAAGATATTGATAATGTAGAGTTTTGCCTGGCGGACGCTGCCGTCCATTCCTTTGAGCCCGCGCGTTTCGACGACATGATCTCGCGTTTTGGTGTGATGTTCTTTGCTGATTCAACCGCAGCCTTCCGTAACATAGGTGCCGCTCTGAAACCGGGCGCGCGGATGACCTTTGTTTGCTGGGGTCAAATCCCGGCCAACCCGTGGTTTTCTCTTCCCGCACAGGCTGCACGTGCGATTTTGGGGGCGCCACCAAAATCGGACCCTGATGCGCCGGGGCCTTTCGCGTTTCGCGACATTGACCGGATCTGTTCCATGCTGTCAGACGCTGGTCTGACCGAGATCCGCGCAGAGGTTGAAGTTGTGCCGCTGACCCCGCCAGGAACCCTTGAAGACGTCGCAGAACTGGCTACCCGCATTGGTGCCGCCAACACTACACTGACGCATTTCAGCGGCGGCGAGGACGAACGTCTGGCGGTGCAGGCAGGGATCGCCAAGGCATTTGCGCCCTTTGACACCGGACAGGGCATAGAAATACCGGCAGAAATCATATTCTATCAGGCTTCTGTCCCACAGGCGTGAAAGCCGGCAAGAGAGCCTTGACCTGGCTCAGCCATAACCCTATCTCGCTAACGTTGAGGCGGGTATGGTGAAAAGGTATCACGGCAGCTTCCCAAGCTT
>CBDTVL010000022.1:0-25494 GCA_965363755.1 uncultured Sulfitobacter sp. | reverse complement strand
CCCGTTGCTAGTAAATTGCGAGACATTGCAGCGCCCATATGGCCCGCGCCGATGAGGGTTTTCTTTTGGTTATTTGTCATTGCGGTTCATGCCTCCTGCTGTCAGTTTTCAAGCTGTAGCCAAACTCCAAGCTGTGTCATACGCTAACCGAAATCATCAGGTGAACCAGCCCGTAAGGTGGATTTTTGCCCTAGATGACAACAATGGTTAAAATGCCCGTCGTAGCAACGGGTCAAAAAAGTGCTGCGCCGAATTGCAACTAACTGGGGGAAAATGATGCCAGGTCAAAGACTTAAAGGGAAGCGCGCGTTAGTGACTGCTGCCGGTCAGGGGATCGGTCGGGCCAGTGCGCTGGCAATGGCGTCAGAAGGCGCACAGGTCTTTGCGACCGACATAAACATGGAAGCACTATCCACGATTCGGGGCGCGAATCACGAAAATATTGAAATTTTCGAACTTAACGTACGAGACGACGCAAGCGTGAAGTCAGGGGTAAATCGCGCCCAGCCTGACATTTTGTTCAACTGCGCGGGTTTTGTTCATAATGGTACAATTCTGGACGCACAGGACGAGGAATTGGACTTTGCCTTTGATCTGAACGTGCGCTCGATGTTGCGCACCATCCGCGCGACATTGCCGGGGATGCTGGAGCGTGGGGTCGGATCAATCATCAATATGTCATCGGCCTGTTCATCGATCATCGGGGCGCCCAACCGGTTTGTATATGGAACCACCAAGGCGGCGGTTTTGGGTCTGACAAAATCGGTAGCGATCGATTACATCACCAAAGGCATTCGCTGTAATGCAATCTGCCCCGGCACAGTCGAAAGCCCAAGCCTGCAGGACAGGCTGCATGCCACCGGTGATTATGAGGCGGCGATGAAGGCGTTTGTTGCCCGCCAGCCAATGGGTCGAATTGCATCGGCCGAGGAGATCGCAGCACTTGTTGTCTACCTTGCAGGGGATGAAAGCGCATTCACCACAGGTCAAGCTCATGTCATTGATGGCGGATGGTCAGGATAATAAGATGAAAAAAATTGGAATCGAAGATCTGCGCTCTCGCAAATGGTTCATGAACCCGGACAATCCCGAAATGACGGCGCTTTATCTGGAACGCTATCTGAACTACGGGCTGACACGTGCAGAGTTGCAATCTGGCAAGCCCATTATCGGCATCGCGCAGACCGGCAGCGATCTTAGCCCTTGCAACCGTCATCATCTTGAGTTGACCAAACGCGTTCGTGACGGGATCATTGCAGCGGGCGGCACCTGTATCGAAATCCCTGTGCATCCAATTCAGGAAACCGGCAAACGCCCTACGGCGATGTTGGACCGCAATCTGGCGTATTTGTCACTGGTCGAGACGCTGTTTGGCTATCCAATAGATGGCGTCGTGCTGAACATCGGGTGTGACAAGACCACACCTGCACTGTTAATGGCCGCTGCCACGGTCAACATCCCAGCAATCGCCTTGTCGGTTGGTCCGATGCTGAATGGCTGGTTCAAGGGCGAACGCACCGGATCGGGCACTATTCTCTGGAAAGCGCGCGAGATGCTCGCGGCGGGTGAAATTGACAACGACGGGTTCATGGACCTTGTGGCCTCTTCCGCCCCTTCCGTCGGCTATTGCAACACTATGGGAACTGCGACGACAATGAACAGTCTGGCAGAAGCGCTGGGCATGCAATTACCTGGTTCAGCTGCGATCCCTGCACCTTATCGTGAACGTGGCCAGATCAGCTATGAAACCGGACGTCGGATTGTCGAGATGGTTTGGGAAGATCTGCGCCCATCAGATGTGATGACACGCGAGGCGTTCGAGAATGCCATCGTCATAAACTCGGCGATTGGCGGGTCAACCAACGCCCCGATCCACCTGAATGGCATTGCCCGTCATCTTGGCGTGCCTCTCAACAATGACGACTGGCAAAAAATAGGCTATGATGTCCCGCTGCTGGTCAATCTGCAGCCTGCAGGAGAATATCTTGGCGAAGATTATCAACATGCCGGAGGAGTTCCCGCCGTCGTTGGCGAGTTGATGAATGCAGGGTTGCTGCCACATCCGGATGCAATCACGGTCAACGGTCAAAGCATGGGGGCCAACTGCGGCGCACGCCGATCTGAGGACACCAAGGTTATTAAACCGGTGTCTGACCCGTTAAAAGCGCAGGCTGGTTTCATCAACCTCTCAGGCAACCTGTTCGAGAGTGCGATCATGAAAACCAGTGTGATCAGTGACAATTTCCGGGCGACATATTTGTCGAACCCCGACGACCTCAATGCCTTTGAAGGGCGCGCGATTGTTTTTGACGGGCCTGAGGATTTCCACCATCGCATTGACGACCCGGCCGAGAGCATCGATTCCGGTTGCGTGTTGTTCATGCGTGGCGCCGGACCAAAGGGATATCCCGGTGGTGCCGAGGTGGTGAACATGCGCCCGCCAGCCTATCTGTTGAAACAGGGGGTTGAAGCATTGCCTTGCATCGGTGACGGCCGTCAATCTGGCACGTCAGGCAGCCCGTCGATCCTCAATGCCTCACCGGAAGCTGCCGACGGCGGCGGCCTGGCGTTGTTGAAAACTGGCGACAAGGTCCGCATTGATCTTACCAAGTGCACGGCTGACATGCTGGTACCACTAGACGATCTTGCTGAAAGAGCCCGCGTGCTTGCTGCAGATGGGGGCTATGCTTCCCCCGAAAACCAGTCGCCCTGGCAGGAACTGTTCCGCGAAAAAGTAGGACGGTTTGATCAGGGCATGACCCTGCAAGGGGCGGACAAATACCAAGACATCGCACGTAAACACATGCCACGCGACAACCATTAAGGAAGATCAGATGAAACTTGTACGTTACGGCCAGCTTGGCGCAGAAAAACCCGGAATGATCGATTCAAATGGTCTGCTGCGGGATCTTTCTGCCCATGTTGCAGATATCAACGGATCGGTGCTGTCAGATGCCAGCCTTGACCCCCTGCGCGCGCTTGATCCGGCCAGCTTGCCTGTGGTTGAAGGCAGCCCGCGCATCGGTGCTTGCGTCGGCAACATTGGCAAGTTTCTGTGCATTGGTCTGAATTACACCGACCACGCGATTGAGACCGGCAATCCATTTCCTGATCATCCTGTGCTATTCTTTAAGGCAAATTCAGCTGTGGTAGGTCCCTACGACAATGTGTCTATGCCGCGCGGATCAACCTCTACCGATTGGGAAGTCGAGCTTGGCGTTGTCATTGGCACGACTGCAAAATACGTCAGCAAGGAAAATGCCCTTGACCATGTCGCGGGTTATTGCGTGATCAATGATGTCAGCGAACGGCATTTCCAGAACAATCTGTCTGGGAACTGGACCAAGGGCAAGTCCTGCGACACATTCGGCCCGACGGGCCCCTGGCTGGTGACGCGGGACGAAGTAGGGGACCCCCAGAGCCTGTCGATGTCGCTTGATGTGAATGGCACGCGCAGACAAACCGGCACCACCGCAACGATGATCTTTAGCGTCGCTGAAATTATTGAACATCTGTCCGGGCTGATGACCTTACATCCGGGTGACGTTATTTCGACCGGGACACCTCCGGGTGTTGGAATGGGCATGAAACCGACGCCGGTTTACCTGAAAAAAGGCGACGTGATGGAACTGACCATTCAGGGGTTGGGACAGCAGCGCCAAACCGTTGTCGAGGACGCTTAAAGAATGACTGACCTTTTCATGATCGGTGGCGCAACGGATGTGATGCTCGCGCGGCTAAACGAAAAATTTTCGATCCGCAAAGCCGTCGACATGGCGGATCCTTTGGCGTGGCTGGCAGAGAACGGCGGACAGATTGATTATGTCGCGACCAACGGTCATGACGGGATCAACTCTGAATTTATGGCGGCGATGCCAAACCTCAAAGCGATCAGCTGTTATGGGGTCGGTTATGACGCCATCGATACGGCAGAGGCTTGCAAGCGAGGCGTTGTTGTGACCCACACGCCCAATGTGCTCAACGCCGAAGTAGCGACAACCGCATTGATGTTGATGATGTCATGTTACCGCGAACTGCTGCGCGATGACGCCCATGTGCGTTCCGGGAAATGGGAATCCGTCGGCAATGCTCCACTCACCCGCTCGATGGACAATCAGACGGTTGGCATTCTTGGATTGGGTCGGATCGGGCAGGCGATTGCAGACAAATTGGCGCCTTTCGGGACCACTGTCGTCTATCATTCGCGCAACAAAAAAGATGTCGAGTATCGCTATTATGACAGTCTGATCGAAATGGCCGGAGACGTGGATGCGCTGATCTGCATCACGCCAGGTGGCCCATCAACTAACAAGATCGTCAATTCCGAAGTGATAGAGGCTCTTGGACCTCAGGGCACTCTGATCAACGTAAGCCGCGGTTCGGTTATTGACGAGGACGCAATGATTTCCGCCTTGCAAGACGGGCGTCTTGGCTGGGCCGGTCTTGATGTTTTTGCACAGGAGCCGAAAGTTCCCGAAACTCTGCGGTTGCTGCCCAATGTTGTCTTGCTGCCACATGTCGGAAGCGCAACAGTGGAGACCCGCGCCGCCATGGGCGCACTGACAGTAGACAACCTGTTGCAACATCTGGCAGATGGCACGGTCATCAGCCCAGTGCCGGAATGTGCGAATATGTAGTTGGGCATGACAAGGATTGCATCCGTCACGGCCCGTCTCTTCAACATCCCTCTTGACGAGATTCTGGTGGATGCCAAACACGGCGATCACAGTCACTTTCATCTGATCACAGCCACAATAACGTTAGAGGACCGGCGCACCGCGACCGGGTATAGCTACACTGGTGGACGTGGTGGTCAGGCGATTTCTGCGATGATCCAACATGATCTGGCCCCGTTTCTTGTGGGCCGTGAGGTTGGAGATATCGAAGCCCTTTATGACGCCATGCAATGGCACATGCATTATGTCGGACGCGGTGGCGTTCTCAGTTTTGCCATATCTGCGGTTGATATCGCGTTGTGGGATTTGCGGTGTAAAGCAATCGGCCAACCTTTGTGGCAGGTTGCAGGGGGCGCCGGCAAAACCTGTAAGGCTTATGGCGGCGGTATCGATCTGGCTTTTCCACTGCCCAAACTGCTGAGCAACATCCAAGCCTATCTGGACGCAGGCTTAAACGCGGTCAAAATCAAAATTGGACAGCCAACGCAGGATCAGGATGTAGAGCGGATTCGCGCCGTGCGTGATCTGATCGGGCCAGATGCAACTTTTATGATCGATGCCAACTATTCCATGACGGTTCCACAAGCCATTGCACTGGCGCAGGCTGTCAAAGATCAGGATATTCTGTGGTTTGAAGAACCCATCATACCGGACAACTACAAAGGTTTTGCAGAGATTACTGCGACAACGGGCATGGCGGTTGCGATGGGGGAAAACCTGCATACAATCCATGAGTTCGAGATCGCATTGGAGCACAGCGATTTAGGCTTTGTTCAGCCAGATGCATCAAACTGCGGTGGTATCACTGGCTGGCTCGAAGTCGCTGCGCTGACAAAAGAAAGCGGTATTCCCATCTGCAGCCACGGCATGCAGGAACTGCACGTAAGCCTCGTCTCGTCACAGCCTCATGGCGGCTGGCTCGAAGTTCACAGTTTTCCGATTGATCGCTACACCACGCGGCCCTTAGTGATTGAAAATCAGCGTGCAGTCGCGCCCGATGCGCCGGGAATTGGGGTCACCTTCAATTGGGACGCGCTCTCCCTTTACGAGATTTAGAGCGACGCGTTTCCATTGCCGCTGCAGAATTGGACGTCTCGACCCTGTCATTTCGTCAGGATTTGACTCCAGATAATTGCCGGCAGAAATTGCGACATTATAAACTAGGTCAGCGAGCTGATGAGCGGCCCTACTTCAGGTGCTAATCGTTCTTTTCGCTCGCCATCCGATCCGCTTTCTTGCGCACCAATACTGAACGAAGGTCGTGCATTGCCAGCAGAAGGTCATCGGTCACGTCGTCTAATTGGTCAGGTCTAGCTTTGGACTGGGCCCACTGCGTTGTCAGGTTTAGGTAATCGACGGCCCTGTAAATGTCGTCGATATCGCGGTGAGCCAGCACAGCCGCTCGATTGGCCATCCAATCCTCTATCTTACTCAGATCGTCTTTTGACAACTCCCGGTCGCCGTGAGGCTTCACTTCGCCATTGCGGATGTTGACCATGGCGATCTGGTCCATCTCGATCCGCCGCTGACGGTTCTCGGTATCAACCCGAAACACGACAGCTCCGTTTTCGCGGACCCGGAAATAATACTCTGGCAACTCGTTCGCCATGAATGCGGCCTCTGACAAGTTTGAAGTTTTATTAGTCCTATCAGGTGGGTCACCGTAGTTCTATACACAAGCTGTGATGGTGCGAATTGCGCCGGCAACGTGGCCTCTAATCTTTGGAAATAGGGTTCAGCTAAGTCCCGAACAGAATCTCTGAAGACGTGTGCACGCCTCTTTCAACGCTTCGTCGGATGTCGCATAGCTTATCCGAAAATTGGGCGACAATCCGAATGCGGCGCCAAACACGACGGCAACACCTGATTCCTCGAGCAAAGCTGTCGCAAAAGCCTCATCATCGGTGATGAGTGTTCCGCCGTTGCTTGTTTTACCGATCAGCCCGGCAATCGATGGATAAACATAAAAGGCTCCTTCAGGGGTAGGGCAGGTGACGCCTTCGATTTCGTTCAACATTGAAACGACCAGATCGCGCCGACGTTTGAAGACGAGGTTGTGGGCGGGGACGAAATCTTGGGTTCCGTTCAGCGCCTCGATCGCGGCCCACTGACTGATTGAGCAGGGATTGGATGTGCTTTGTGACTGGATCTTGCGCATCGCAGCGATGAGGTGTTCCGGTCCCGCCGCGTAGCCAATCCGCCATCCGGTCATGGCGTAGGCTTTGGAGACGCCATTGCACGTCAGCGTGCGCTCATAGAGCGCCGGTTCCACTTCTGCCGGGGTGCAGAATTCAAACCCGTCATAGCCCAGCAGTTCGTACATATCGTCAGTCATCACCCAGACATGTGGATGTCGCATCAGGACGTCTGTCAGGGCCTTAAGTTCGGCGCGTGAATAGCCGGCGCCGGTCGGATTTGACGGTGAGTTGAAGATAAACCATTTGGTTTTCGGGGTAATCGCTTTTTCAAGTGCCTCGGGCGTCAGTTTGAAATCATCTTCAAGGCGCGCAGGCGCAATTACCGGTTCACCGCCGGCCAGCAACACCATGTCGGGGTAACTGACCCAATAAGGCGCGGGAATCACAACTTCGTCGCCCGGATTCATTGTCGCCATCAAGGCGTTATAAAGGATTTGCTTGCCACCGGTCCCGACACTGACCTGAGACGGCACATAATCCAAACCGTTGTCGCGTTTGAATTTGGCGCAGATGGCTTGTTTGAGCTCGATGATTCCGTCGGGGGCCGTGTACCGGGTCTTTCCAGCGCGGATGGCTGCGATACCTGCATCCTGAATGTTCTTAGGAGTGTCAAAATCCGGCTCACCTGCGCCCAGACCAATGACATCGTGGCCCGCAGCCTTCAATTCCTGCGCCTTTGTGCTGACGGCGATGGTAGGAGACGGTTTGACGCGCGACAATGTCGCAGACAGGAAATCCATGAGGGGCCTCGGTTTGTATGTTGGACATGCATGTCTTAGGGTGCGCGCAAACGCCGTTCAAGCGGATTGCGCATTTCAGAACTGGGCTTCGGAGATTAAAATGGACGAGACCGCCAATGACTGGTTCGGGCCAGAAACAGCAACTTTTGGCGACCGCTTGGCCGGTGCGCGGGAACATGCTGGGATGACACAAACCCAGATGGCCGAGCGACTGGGTGTCGAGCATGCGACGCTTGTGGCGTGGGAAGACGATATGGCGGAGCCTCGTGCAAATCGTCTGTCGATGATGGCTGGACTGCTGAACGTATCGATGACCTGGCTGATCAATGGGACGGGCCTCGGGCTTGATGGCCCACTGGCATCGACAGGCCAATCTGATGGCACAAAGGACATGCTGCTTGAAATTCGGGCCATACGGTCCGAGATGATGCATAGCGCAGAACGACTGGCGCGCCTAGAGAAGCGGCTGCGTGCCACCCAGTTGGATCCCGTTGAATGACTGAGAAGCCCGAGCATCGCTTGAAACGGCTCAAAATGCGGTCGATGCGACGCGGGCTCAAAGAGATGGATCTGATCCTTTCAGCTTATGCTGATTTGAATTTGCGCGACATGGACGAGGCAGGTTTGCAGCTTTATGACAGGTTGCTCGATGAGAATGATCAGGATCTTTATCAGTGGGTGACAGAGCAAGTTGATCCCCCCGCAGCATTTATTGATTTGATGGCCGATATCTCCCAAACTCTTCAAAATAAGACATAATTACTCAAAAAACCTGATTTAACGGATTGTTGGCTTTTATTCGTCACTCTTGGCTCGAGCAGCTTGAGTCGGAGAAAAGAATGAGTATGCAACAACCACTAGGGGCAATCCACGATAAGGGGTTCATGTCCGGATATCTGGAATCGCTGGCGTTGGTCGAACGACTTCACCGCTTGCTTCTGGACGTCATCAAGGACGAATTCGAACGTGTTGGCGTATTGGAGATCAACGCGGTACAGGCGTTGCTGCTGTTCAATATCAGTGACAATGAAGTCACGGCGGGTGAGTTGAAAAGCCGCGGCTACTATCAGGGAAGCAATGTAAGCTACAACCTGAAGAAACTTGTTGAAATGGAATATATGCACCACCAGCGGTGCGAGATTGATCGCAGGTCTGTGCGGGTTCGGCTGACCGATAAAGGGCGAAAAATACGCGATATTGTCGCGGAATTGTTCGCGCGTCATGCGGAAGGTTTGGAAAGCAAAGGTGTCCTGGGCCCAGAAGGCATCCAGGAGATCACGTCTTCACTCAAACGCATGGAGCGGTATTGGACGGATCAGATTCGCTACATTTATTGAGTGGCGGGGCCGACAGTCGCGCCACCTCGAAAGAAACGCACAGGGTGGCACAGTGGTTTTGAGAAAGGTTGGGAAACCATTGGCGCTGAGCCATCTGTTACAGGCGTGAAAGAACGAGCCCCTCCAATTCCCGCAATAACTTTCGGGTCATGGCCGCCTCAAAAGCTTCGAAGCCCAGCGCCGTTTCAACAAATGAATCGGGACCGACAATCACGTAGGCTGTGAAGTAAGATGAAAGATCCGCAATATCGACCTGACGGGCATCGCCGATCTTGGGCGCGTCCGCCCCAACGACCAAGGCATTCACCGTGATACCGAATTGCTCGGCCAGGCGCGAGGTATCGCGTGGGTGAGGTCCCATATTTGATTTGCCATCCCCCGATATGTCTAGGGTGCGTTTCCAGCAATCGGTCCGCTTTTGCAAAAGGTTGGTCCCAACTGAAATTGTGGTGCCAAGCGCAGTGCCCGGGGCGGCCTGAATACGTTGGGTATTGCGCAGCCGGACACTGATCTGATCAACGATCGTTTTGTCGGTGACCGGTGTCCAATCCTGCAACAGCCGCTGATCTTCTGGCCCGCTCCATTCATAAATGGCGAGGGCGACGGGGGCGGAGGGCATCGCCAGCAATGCGTTTTGAACTTCTGGATCAGCCAGCGCACCTGCCAGACCGTCTAGTTGTAGCCGGTACTCCGAAGCATCGACAGAGCCTGACACATCTAAAGCGAGCGCCAAAGCCTGGCGGCAATCTGCCGTCACGGATGTCGCATAGAGAATGCCGCTTAAGGCAAGCACGAGTCCCCGCAAGACCAAAAAAGATCGGGTCCCGAAAGGCTCCCTAAATCCCTCGGTCTTGTACGGAGAGTCTACCAATGACCGGTGTTTTCCATACTGGCCCACGGTTCAGCAGGAGCAAGAGACTCGCCGTTCTGGAGAATCTCGATCGAGACATTGTCAGGAGAACGGACAAAGGCCATATGCCCGTCGCGCGGCGGGCGGTTGATCGTCACGCCGTTATCCGACAAATGCTGACAAACGTCGTAGATATTGTCTACTCCATAGGCCAAATGGCCAAAATGCCGGCTGTCGCCGGGCAATTTAACGTCGCCATCCCAGTTATAGGTCAGCTCGATTGGTCGATCCTCTTGCCCGGGGGGCGCCATGAAAATAAGCGAAAAGCGCCCTTTTTCGCTGTCATGGCGTCGCGTCTCCGCCAAGCCAAGCAGCTTGTAAAAAGCCATCGAAGCGTCCAGATCTTTGACCCGTACCATAACGTGAAGATAGTTTAGTCCCATGTGTCTTTACTCCTGTGTTGCGATAACTTAGCACCAGCACGCGCCGGGTTACAGCGCTTCAACGCCCCCGCCACAATTGAAAACATGTCTGCAGCGCTTGAGTCGAGAAATCCATCATATTGTGGTTTTAGAAGACCTCACATCTAGATAGAGTGGGAAGAAGAGAATCTGCAAGTGATGAGAGAATCCATGCCCCTGAGTCTGAGCCAGCCAGTCAAGATTGACACCCCGCGCTGGGCGTCCACACTCACTATGCGCACCGGCGCCGTAAGACTGCGCGCATCGCCGACTACTTACCCCGGTTCTTGTTCCCGGTTTGACTGACTGCTGAGACACAACCTAGTTTAAAGGACAACGGAGGCTCACTTGAAACAATACCATGACGCACTGCGCGAAATTCTGGAACACGGCGAGCCGTCGACGGATCGAACCGGTACCGGCACCATTGCCCACTTTGGTATGCAGATGCGCTATCCCCTGTCGAATGGGTTTCCGTTGGTTACGACAAAAAAGGTTCATTTGCGTTCGATTATTCATGAGCTTCTATGGTTTCTGTCGGGCGACACCAATATCCGCTATCTGAAAGATAATGGCGTCTCGATCTGGGATGAGTGGGCAGACGAAAATGGTGATCTTGGGCCTGTTTATGGCAAGCAATGGCGGCATTTTCCGGCACTGGAGCCAACATCCGAAACACTGAAAGGTGAACCTCTGTTTCGTGCTGGTGCCTGCGATCAGATTGTTGATCTGGTAACGAATATTCGAAACAGCCCTGACAGTCGGCGATTGATTGTATCGGCATGGAATCCAGCGGAGCTGTCGAATATGGCTCTACCACCGTGCCATACAATGTGGCAGGTGCGGGTATTGAATGGGCGGATGCATCTTCAACTGTATCAACGCTCAGCTGACATGTTCCTAGGCGTCCCCTTCAATATCGCATCTTATGCGCTGCTGTTGCAGATGTTGGCACATGTAACCGGCTATATCCCCGGCGATTTTGTGCATTCCATTGGTGACGCGCATATCTACAGCAATCACATGGAGCAGGTCGAGAGACTACTGGCACGTGACCTGAGACCTTTGCCAAAGATGCAGATCAAACGCGATGTGACATCGATCTTTGACTTCAAATATGAAGATTTCGAGATCGTGGGCTACGACCCGCATCCGGCTATTTCAGCACCAGTGGCGGTCTAACACATGATAACTCTTATTGCGGCGCGGGCGCAGAACAGCGCGATTGGGCGAGACGGAACAATGCCGTGGCACTTGCCTGAAGACCTGGCTTTTTTTCAGCGGGAAACTCTGGGTGGTGCCATCATAATGGGGCGGCATACATGGGAAAGCTTGCCGTACAAACCGCTTAAGAACCGGTTGAATCTGGTTGTGACTTCAAAAGAATGCAGCGCCGAATTGCAGTTCACGTCACCACAGGCCGCAACAGACGCAGCATTTGCGGCTGGGTATCGGCGGATTTATGGCATTGGTGGCAACCAAATCTACAAGACGATGTTGCCGCTGGCAGACCGGCTCTTGCTGACCGAAGTTGATCTGGTCGTTGAGGATGCTGATACTTTTTTCCCTGATTTTGATCAATCGGAATGGGCGCGCGCAGGCCGCACAGAAATTCGCGGGAGAGATCCGAATTGCACTGTGGAGGAGTATTTGAGAAGAGTTTGAGGAGGTTGAAGTCTTGTGATCCATAAGCCCTTGAGGCGCATATGTTTCTTATGAAGAAATCGAGCAGGTTCAACTTCTCAAAGCAGACTATCTGTCAGTCAACAATATAAAAACTGCCCTGAATGACTCGGTTGTGAGAGGTATTATGAACGCGCCTCTGACGCCCGGATTGGAAAACAATTGTTTGCTGCCAATGCGATGGCCTTTTCGACTAAGTTCTCCGAGGTATCACCGTCGCAGCGAAGTGCCCTGACCTTGCACTGTCGGAAACATCATCGGCAAAATTTAACCGCGACCGGTGCCTTGATCCTTAGGTGCCGGCTGTTGCTTTTTGTTGATCGCGTAAAAGGTTAGAGCGGTTTGATGTCGCCGGCCATTTGTCGGCCGTCCCGCCCGTCCTCCAGCTCGTAGCTGACCTTTTGATTGTCGGCGAGTCCGGATAAGCCGGACCGCTCGACCGCTGAAATGTGCACAAACACATCTTTGCCGCCATCTTCGGGCTCGATAAATCCGAACCCCTTTGTCGTATTGAACCACTTCACGGTGCCTGATGGCATCACGTGTCTCCTTCTTGCCTTTGCGTCCAACCTTAATGCGTGGCCGGACAATTCGCACGGCAAGGCTTTTGGCCTATCCTGATGCGTTCAGGACGGATCAACCCATGCCATAGTTCAAATGAATGCAAATTGTGGCCCAAAAATCAAGGAAAACGGGATGCAATTTGGGCGGAAGTTGCTAAATTATGCATCCATTCAGGAGAAGCGATATGAAATTATACGGCCTGAAAAATTGTGACACCTGCCGTAAGGCATTGAAATCAATGCCGGACGCAATGCTTGTGGATGTGCGTGCTGATGGCGTGCCTGCTGCGGTCATGGGTCGCGCCCATCAGCAATTCGGCGTTGCACTACTCAACACGCGCTCAACCACGTGGCGTGGTTTGTCCGAAGTCGAGCGTGCGCGACCACCGTTGGAGTTGCTGGCCGATCATCCTACGCTGATGAAACGCCCGCTGATCGAGGATGGCGATACGTTGTATCTGGGGTGGGGTGATGACGTGCGTGCAGAACTAGGCACTGGCTGAGCGAGACCGCATATGGCTGACAACACTGCACGAGAATCATTACGCGGCACGCAGGTCTGGCGCTTGAATCATCCCTGGGCCGCCCAATTGAACAGACCTGGGGCGCAATTCTGACTTTCAGACGGGTTCACGACGGCGCAAAGCAGCGTCCAGTGACAGAGGGCCCGCTCCTTTGAACACAAGGATGAGTAGCAGCATGATCCAGAATGCACGTTGGTCCATGATGACTGAATCGGGAAAGCGGTCGAACCATGCGCCGAGTGTTTTAGGATCACCCATGCCACCGTGAGAGTAAAGATCGGTCAAAGTCTGGACGATGATGAACACGATCATCCCCAATGCGGAAACGCGTGTCAAAAGCCCTAACACAATCAGTGCAGGCAGGAGGAATTCCGTCCAGGTGCCGGCAACCACCACCGCCCAGTGATATGCGCCTAATGCGTCAATGTCATAGCCAACCGCTTCGAACGTTCTTGGGAACACTTGTGCATAGGCACCATCAGCGGGGACGAATATGCCTTTAAAACCCTCGCCTAGTTTGGTCAGCGCTGAGACCCAAAAATACATCAGCAAAGTAGCGGCGAAAACAAACCGCGCCAGCGTGGGAAGCAGCCAGCCCCCCCGTTCGAGACGATCAAAGACCGCGTTGTGAAGCGAAAACAAAGCGTTCATAAAGTGTCCTTCAAATTGATGTCTCTGATGGCTTCTCCAGCAATGAGAATATTCAATACCACGCTTAGATCGAAGCCGGGAAATGACTCTGTGGCTGCATCAAATGATGCGCCAAAACTGTTTCTTTGCTGCAGCGCCTCGATCCATATGGCCCCACCGTGAGGCAGTAGATGCGGGGCAGGATCGAATTCGGGCCGGGTGATCAGGATGTCCTGCGCGACAGCCGAAGGTTTGGGCGCATCGACTTCGGTGTTGTACCGCCAGATGTCGAAGATTGGCCAATCAGAGCGGATCAATCGGATAGCGGGCGCAAACGAGAGCCCGGCTTTCAGCAACGCGTCAGGTGCCATAGTCTGCAGTTTTGAAGGATCAATCGCGGTTGCGTCTGCAGCGTGGTAAGAGCCGCGGAGTGCAAGTTCCAGCCGTGCAACATCCGCGAGATAGCCCAGATGTTGCACCGGTTTGAATACCGCCAGAAACTTCGGAAAGTCCTGCCCGTAAAACATCATCACCGGTGATTTTGGCGGGTGGCCTCGCAAATAATGCCCCGCAATACCTTCAAAATTGGTTCGCCCCAGCAGTTTGGCAATAACGGGAAAGCCTTTGTTGAGCGCGTCGGTCAGGGATGCCGCAACATTGTTGCGATAGACGTAAAACCGGCGGCCCGCCGGGTGGTTTTGGCCATCAGACAACCCCTTTGGCACGTCAAGCGCTGGATCAAGCAATGCCGCTGTAAAACTCGTCTGGTCGGGAGTCATGCCCGCACAAGCTCCAGTGCAGCGGCGGCCCGCGCTGCCTCTGCACTCAGCACTTGCCAATCCGGCACGTCAGTGTCCCATTCGATCAATACAGGCCGCGTGCCAGAGCGCTGCAGAGTGTAATCGAGCAACGCCCAAACCGGATCAGCGACAGCCGCCCCATGATTGTCAATCAGGAGCGGTTCACCATGGTCATCGAGGTCTTCTTCGTGGCCTCCCAGATGAATCTCACCAACCTGTTTCAACGGGAAGTCATCGATATAGGCGTATGGGTCAAACCCCAGGTTGGTTGCTGAGACAAAAACGTTGTTGATGTCCAACAACAGCCCACAGCCCGTACGTCGGGAAAGTTCCCGCAGAAAATCGGTTTCCGACCATGTTGCCGCATCAAATGCCAGATAGTTTGATGGGTTTTCCAGAAGCATCCGGCAGCCGACAGTATCCTGTACCTCGTCGATATGTGCCGCGACGCGCGTCAGTGTTTCGTTTGTGTAGGCCAGTGGCAGCAGGTCATTCAGGTAGTTGCCGTCGTGAGTGGACCAAGCGAGATGTTCTGAAAAACTGGCGGGGTTCAGCCAGCCAACCAGATGTTTGAGCCTGCCAAGGTGTTCTACGTCCAAATCGCCTTCGCCGCCGATGCTCAGTCCGACGCCGTGCACCGACATCTTAAATCGTTCCGCCAAAAGTTTGATCTGCGCGATCGATCGGCCGCCGTCACCCATATAGTTTTCCGCGTGAACCTCGAGCCAGCGAACAGAACCCGGGTCTGCTAGGATGTCGTCGAAGTGTTGCGGCTTGTATCCAACGCCCGGGGCCGGAGGCAATTGGATCGAGCGGGTCGCATCCAGCATGGGCATGATCCTTTTGTCAAAAAAGGGTTGGTCCTGCCCCATCTTACCCTAATTCAAAGACCCTTGCGTAGCCCTTATGCAGGAAGGTCGCGCTCCAGCGCTTCAATTGATCCTTTACGTGGCGTGCCGTCGGCCATGACTGGCAGTTCAATCTCGGTGCAGGTGCCTGCTTCGACCAATGACCATGCATTCCCTTGATAATCAACGACGGACGACCCCGCGCAGGTCGTGCCGGGGCCAGCCGCGCAATCGTTCCTGCCTGCCGGAGAAACTCCAAAGCATTTTTCCTTGGAGGCTGCGGATGCTGTAGTGGATGTCGATGCCAAAGCAGCGGCGACCGCACTGGCAACAGCAAGATACTTGAGAGCTGAGGACATAAAATGCTTCCTTCTGAATTCATGTTGCTTCGGATTTAGCGACGTAGCTTTGTCTTTCCTAAGAATAAGCGCGCGCCGGTTTGATTTCCACTCACGAGCCTGTGCCTCACGTGCCCGTCAGGTCACGTGAGGTGCATAAAAAGGTTAGGCCTTTGAAATACATGTAAAATCTGTCGAGAGACTTCATGCAGATGCACTATTAGTCGCTGGATCAAGCCCACATGCTCACTATTGTTACAGCAGGTCGGGGGCTTTTGCGTCCCGTTCCAGCGTCTTTGTTATGTCGCCCAGCGACTGCACCGAAGTGTGTTTTTCGCCCAGTCGGCGCAGGGTGACGGTGCGTTCTTCGACTTCACGTGCACCAACCGCAAGGATGATTGGGACTTTGCCCACTGAATGCTCGCGAACTTTGTAATTGATCTTTTCGTTTCGCACATCTGCCTCTGCGCGCACACCTGCAGCGTTTAGTGCTGCGACAACTTCATGCACATAGGCATCCGCGTCAGATATGATCGAGGCAACAACAACTTGGCGAGGCGCGAGCCAGAACGGCAGTTTTCCCGCGTGTTGTTCGATCAATATGCCGATAAAGCGCTCGAAACTGCCAAGACAGGCCCGGTGAAGCATGTAAGGGCGGTGCTTTGCGCCATCCTCACCGATGTAGCTGGCATCAAGCCGTTCTGGCAGATTGGGATCAACCTGAAATGTTCCGCACTGCCAAACACGACCAATCGCGTCAGTCAGTTTGAAGTCAAGTTTGGGGCCGTAAAACGCCCCTTCGCCCGGATCGAGCGTATAGGCATGCCCGGTTGCTTTGATCGCGTTTTCAAGCGCGTTTTCTACATGGTCCCAGCTTTCCTCGGTGCCGACACGCTTTTCCGGTCGGGTGGCAAGCAAGATCTCGAAGGTTTCAAAACCGAGGTCTTTATAAACACCAGACAGGTATTCGATGAACTTGGCACATTCAGTTTCGATCTGATCCTCGGCACAGAAAATATGCCCGTCGTCTTGGGTAAATCCGCGTACCCGCATGATACCGTGAAGGGCACCAGAGGGTTCGTATCTGTTGCACGACCCGAACTCGGCAAGGCGCAAGGGAAGATCGCGATAAGATTTCAATCCCTGATTAAAAATCTGCACGTGGCACGGGCAATTCATCGGCTTCAGCGCATTGATGGATTTTTCGCGGGCATGTTCTTCATCGACTTCGACGATGAACATATGCTCCTGATACTTGTCCCAATGACCCGACGCTTCCCACAGTTTGCGATTTACAACCTGCGGGGTGTTCACTTCGGCATAGCCATCCGCGCGTTGCTTGCGGCGCATGTAGTCTTGCAGTTCAGTATAAATGGTCCAGCCGTTTGGGTGCCAGAAAATCTGGCCCGGCGCTTCTTCTTGCATGTGAAAGAGGTTCATCTCACGGCCGAGCTTGCGGTGATCCCGTTTCGCGGCCTCTTCCAGCATGTAAAGGTGTGCTTTGAGCTTTTCTTTGTTGCTAAAGGCCACGCCGTAAATGCGTTGCAGCATCGCTCGGTCGGAATCGCCACGCCAATAGGCACCGGCAATCGACATTAGTTTGAACGCGTCGCCGGGAACCTGGCCAGTATGCTGCAAATGCGGACCACGGCACAGATCCTGCCAATGGCCGTGCCAGTACATGCGCAGTGGTTCATCGCCCGGAATGGCATTGATCAACTCAACTTTATACGGTTCGTTGTTGGCCTCGTAGAATTCTATCGCACGTGCGCGGGCCCATATTTCAGTGGTCACAGGTTCGCGTTTATTGATGATCTCTTTCATCTTTTTTTCGATAAGACCAAGGTCTTCCGGAGTGAACGGCTCAGTCCGGTCAAAATCATAATACCAGCCGTTTTCGATGACCGGACCTATGGTGACTTTTGTATCCGGCCAGATTTCCTGTACGGCGTGAGCCATGATGTGCGCCAGATCGTGGCGGACGAGTTCATTGGCCTGGACTTGGTCCGACATAGTGTGAATCGCAATGCTGGCATCCGCATCGATCGGCCATGCCAAATCGTAATGCGCGCCATTCACTGTTGCTGAGATGGCTTTTTTTGCCAGCGATGTCGAAATATCTGCAGCGATCTGAGCGCCGGTAACTCCTGCCTCATAAACACGCGCATTGCCATCGGGAAAGGTAAGGGAAACTTGGGCCATATTGGGCCTCCTCGTCAGTTTGGCGCCTACGAGACGCCCGGGTGCGGGTTATATTGTGCGCTATGTGCCGTGGGTCGCGGCGCAAGTCAACCGGTGCGGTTATGAGGCGGGATCTGGAACCCCAACTCGAATTGCGTCCGAATAGTCATCAGTCAGCCCAACGGCCTGCGCCCGCGACATGATTTTGCCGCGCTCACGCAATTCAGACATTGGCAGGCGGGTGTCAAGCGCATCTCGATCGTAAACAAGACCTGGCAGATATCCGTTCACGATTAGACGCCAGTCAAATGGCACATCGACATCGATATCGCGTAACATTTCGACCACCGTCGTTGCGCAGTTTGATGTCAGCGAGTTGAAGAACTCAGGTTGCTCTGACAAGGCATTGGAACTGGCCACAAGTTTTTCGATCAGATGGCGTCTGACTTCCGGCGTTGCTGCGACCCGGAAAACCCGCACATCTTCGCCACGGATGTTGGAGCGAACACCAACTACATCTTGTTCTTCAGAGGCGATGATGACCATTGTATTCTGCTTGAAGAAATCACCAATCGGAGAAAACCCACCGCCGATTTGCCTGCGCACCTGAATCGACCAGGCGAGATATTCGCCATCCTCGAACCCGAAGCTAAGGATGAAGTGGGCAATGTTCGGGCCATCCCAGTATGACATAAACAGATCTGTGGATTGAATCTGGCTAAGGTTGTATGTGCGCGTGGTCCAGTTTTCTGTTGCTTCGGTTTCGCTGCGCCACTCAAATTCACGCACGTTGGTCAGTGTCATAGTGTCGCCATCGATTACGCCAGTGACCTGACGCGCGACCTCGGGTGACCAATTGCCGTCGCTGGGTGGTTGGATTGAGGACCACCAGATGACAATAGCTGTGAAGGCAAAGGCATAAACTGCCAAGGATCGGGTTGGTCGCCGCCCGAACTGTGCCGCGATAGTTGTTAATCCGAGCAATGCAAACGCACTGGCGAGAATCATGCGCAGGGTTTCTTGTCCCGGTAGCCTGAACCATAAGGCGAGGGTGCCCCAGACCGTCAATGCGGCGACCAGCAAGATCATCACGCCAATGAATATGAACCTTAGGAGCTGTCCCATTGCTCGTCCTTTTAATATTGTTGCACGAGCCATGGTCTCGTGTCTTTTTTGTTGCACCTGCGCACAGATAGATGCCTCTACGTGATCACGCCATATTTCGCGTCACATCGCAATCAGCAATTGCGAACGGATGAACCGCATGCATGATTGAACCAAAAGGAGAACAGGATGGTCGCCTCGACATTTCTGGACACAAAGAGCGGACGGCGGATTGCCTATCATCTCAGTTCAGGGCAGGCGCCATGTGTAGTCTTTCTGGGGGGGCTCAAGTCTGACATGGAGGGCACCAAGGCCCTGTATCTGGAGGCATGGGCCCAGGCACAAGGCTACGCGTTTTTGCGGTTTGATTATTCCGGACATGGTGAATCATCGGGCCAGTTTACCAAAGGCTGTATAGGCGATTGGGCCGAGGATAGTCTTGACGTGGTGACCGCGTTGACCGAGGGACCTTTAGTGCTTGTCGGTTCTTCCATGGGGGGGTGGCAATCGCTGTTATTGGCCAGAACCATTCCCGACCGAGTTGCTGGATTGGTCACTATCGCGGCGGCCCCGGACTTCACCGAAGACGGGTATTGGGCCAAATTCAGCGACACCCAAAAGTCAGAACTGGAGCGCGTCGGTCATGTTGAACTGCCGTCGGACTATATGGAGCCTTACATCATCACCAAGCGGATGATCGAGGATGGGCGGGCGCAGTTGGTCTTGCGCGATCCGCTTGCGCTGCCATTTCCGGTTCGATGTTTGCAGGGAACTGAAGATACCGCCGTAAGCAGTCAAACCGCAGTGCGTTTGCTGGAGCACGCCGACAGCCCCGATATGCGCCTGACCCTAGTCAAAGGAGCTGATCACCGGTTTTCGGATGACATCTGTCTTGCATTGATCGTTACGGCGGTAACCGAGGTTATCGGCCTGAAAAACTGAAAATGGAGATTATTGTGGAGCAGCGTATAAGTTTGATCACCCTCGGAGTGAATGATGTGGCTGTTGCAACAGCATTCTATACCGCTCTCGGCTGGGAGCAGGTTGATGCACAGGAAGGTATTGTGGCCTTTGATCTGATTGGCCAAACCTTGGGCTTGTATCCGATCAAGGCGATGGCCGACGATATCGGCGTGCCAGTTGAAAGGTTGGGTCACGGTGCCCAGACGCTGGGGTATAACTGCCGCATCAAGGCGGATGTCGCAAGAACGCTGAACCTTGCACAAACGGCAGGGGCGCAAATTCTCAAGCCAGCATCTGATGTATTTTGGGGCGGCCATCATGGATATTTCGCGGACCTTGATGGCCATATCTGGGAAATTGCGTTCAATCCGTTTTCGCCTTTGTCGAAAGAAGGCGCATTCCGCTGGAACGGATACGAGGGCGCATGAGAACACCGGCCAGCATGTGGAGCCTTGAAACTTTTGGCCGGGTGCGATTGTCAAAGCACTTTTACATGCGAGATTTCCTGTATTCCGAGATTGGCAGTTTTCACGGGATTCCCAATCTACCGAGAGATCCCGACCTGACGATCGAAACAGGGCACGCGTTATGTACAGAGCTTTTGGATCCGTTGGAGGAAACCTTTGGCCGACTTGCGATCCGGTCAGGCTATCGCTCAGCGCAGCTCAATCAATTTGGCAACGAGAACAAGTTGAACTGTGCGCGAAACGACAATCCACTCGAATGTCACATCTGGGACCGGGATTATGGCGATGCAGCTATTGCGGGCACATCTCTGGTCATTCCTTGGTTTGCGGATCAATACGACAGCGGTCGCGACTGGCGGGACCTGGCGTGGTGGGTGCATGATCACTTGGCTTATTCCGAGCTGTGGTTCTTCCCCAAGCTTGCTGCGTTCAATCTCACTTGGCGGCCTACACCATTGCGCACAATCTCAAGCTACATTGCGCCGCGCGGGATGCTCTTGCGCGCGGGGGCTGATCCGGATGAGCCGCTGGCTGCGCGGCAGCGTCGCTATGCGGATTTCCCGCCCTTTCGCGGTATTTCTTACCCCTGAAATCGTAAATTTCTTGGCTTAGGACCCGGACAGGTATTTTCCGCCGACACGATGATCTCGCCTTGTCGGGAACCCGCAAAACCGGCAATGTGCAATCGATGGAAAACCGCGCAGAAACCAAGCAGTGAGGCAAAGCCGTGACCCCTCTTTTTGATCGAAAACAGGTTCACTTTGGCTGAACCGCTGGTTCTGCTTCCGGGTATGATGTGTGACGCGCGGGTTTTTGGGCCGCAAATTGACGCGTTTTCCTTGGATACAGCTGTGATGATTGCCCCGATCACAAAAGGTGAGCGGGTTGAAGAGATCGCGTCGAACATTCTTGATTTGCTACCGCCGAAATTTGCCCTTGTGGGCCTGAGCATGGGCGCGATTGTGGCGATGGAACTGCTGCGCCGCGCGCCAGACAGGGTAACTCGGATAGCATTGATATCTACAAGTCCGCTACCAGAAACACCGGCCATTGCAGCGGCGCGCGAACCGTTGATCGTGATGGCGCGCGCCGATCGGCTGGATGAGGCCATGCGCGAGGCGATGCGGCCCGACTATCTGGCACCCGGCCCACATCGCATTGACGTTCTGGCGTTAGTTGCGGACATGGCCCAGACACTGGGTCCTGATGTTTTTGTGCGCCAGTCCCGGGCGCTACAACGACGTCGCGATCAGCAAAGCACGCTGCGAAAATGCAAAGTGCCGGCGCTGGTTCTGTGTGGTGACCATGACGGTTTGACTCCGGTCAAACGCCACAATTTCATGGCAGAATTGATCCCTTACGCCGAGTTGAAGGTACTGGAGTATTCCGGTCATCTCCCAACATTGGAGCAACCCGAAGAAGTCACTCAGGCGCTGCGTGATTGGATGAAACAACCATTTGTGTTGCGCTGAATCCGCGCCGGAGCGGCTATTGCGCCCGCTCTTAATCCGCCACGCTAGGCGGCCGCATTCTTATTTGCAGCTTTCTTGTCGGGCGCACCGCTGTTGGCGTCGATGAATTCCAGCACCAATGGCCGGATGTTGTCTCTCCAGCTCTTTCCCGCGAATATGCCGTAATGGCCGGCCTCCGGCTCCAGATGGCTGGCTTTCTTGCTGTCCGGTAATCCAGTGCACAGGTCCAATGCTGCGACGCATTGCCCGGGGGCTGAAATATCGTCCTTGGCACCTTCAACGGTTTTGACCGCGACGGTTGTGATCTTGCCGATATCCACCAGTTTGCCGTCGACGACAAAGTCGTTGGTGGCTATCTCGCGCTTTTTGAATATCCGATCGACAGTCGAGAGGTAAAATTCGGCAGGCATGTCCATGACCGCCAGATATTCGTCATAAAACCGGTTGTGTGCATCAAAATCTGACGCTTCACCACGAGCCACGCGCTGAATTTGGTCGACAAAGGCCTGGTTGTGTCGTTCAGAGTTCATCGACATGAACGAAGCAAGTTGCAGCAGCCCAGGATAGACCATGCGACCGACACCCGGATGTTTGAAACCGACCCGCTGGATCATGGTCTCTTCCAACTGGCCCATCGTCACACGCGCGCCAAAGTCAGTGACATCCGTCGGCGTCGCATCTGGGTCGATTGGGCCACCGATCAGCGTCAGCGAGCGAGGCTGGGCCTTGGGGTCTTCTTCGGCAAGATAGGCGGTTGCTGCCAGCGTAAGCGGCGCGGGTTGGCAAACCGCAATGACGTGGGTGTCTGGGCCAAGGTGGCGCATGAAATCAACAAGGTAGAGCGTATAGTCTTCAATGTCGAATTTGCCTTCACTTAGCGGTATATCGCGCGCGTTATGCCAATCCGTGACATAGACTTCGCAATCAGGCAGTAAGGAAATGACAGTTGAGCGCAACAAAGTCGCGTAATGTCCAGACATCGGTGCCACCAGCAGAACTCTACGGGGCTTGGGCTTGCGGCCCTGAACGGAAAAATGAATGAGGTCGCCAAATGGTCGCTCGACGGGGGTTTCGATCTGAACGACATGATCTTTGCCATCTTCACATGTGAAGGACTGAATGTGCCAGTCCGGCTTGACTGTCATGCGCTGAAACGTGCGTTCAGTAACTTCGCCCCAGGCGGCAATCATGCCCATCATCGGATTCGGAAACATTGAAAAAGCGGGATAAGATGCAATGGCAAGGGCCGACGCGCCCATCCACTGATTGGTGTTCCGGACGGTTTCCATCCAGTCGTAGGTTGCCATATACCGCATCGAACATCTCCTGTACGATCCGGGATGTGCCTGGACCATTCGCCGCATTTCTCAGCGAACTTTGCCGAATTATGCTGCGTAGCAGCGAAGATAGAGGGGATTCTCTAAAATGACAACAAGCGACAAGGCTGCAGGTGGGGTGAAAGATCCTGACGGTGATGAAATTGCTGCAGCGAATCTGGAGCGTTTGACGGAGAATCTCAAGAAAGTTGAGGCTCTTTCGCAGCGCCTGATCAGCGTGATGTCGCAAAAAGAAAAGAGCAACCCGGCGTTAGGCGCACCGGATCAGGATTTATTCAACAAGGCCACAACGTCTTATTGGAGCGAGGCAGTTCAAAATCCCGCGAAGATTTTGGAGCATCAGTTGGAGTTCTGGAGCAAGTCGGTCAATCATTATGTCGAGGCTCAGCAAGCCATGGCCAAAGGCAAACTGGCCGCACCTGCAGACACCGGACCAAAAGATCGCCGCTTTGCTAATCCACTTTGGGATACAAACCCCTATTTCAATTTTATCAAACAGCAATACCTGATCAACGCAGATGCCATTAAGCAGGCGGTTGAGCACACGACTGATCTGGACCCTCTGGAACGCACCCGCCTGACGTATTTTTCGCAGCAGATCATTGACATGATGGCGCCCACAAACTTTCTGGGCACAAACCCGGATGCTTTGGAAAAGGCGGTCGCAACGGAAGGCCAGTCTTTGATCGACGGTCTTGAAAACCTGGTTGCTGACCTTGAGGCAAACAATGGCGAACTCGTGGTCAAACTGGCGGATGAAAGGGCATTTGAACTTGGTCGCAACATCGCTACTGCAAAAGGCGACGTCATATATCGCAACCGGATGATGGAGATCATCCAGTACGCGCCGTCGACCGAAAAGGTGCATGAGGTACCTCTTATTTTATTCCCGCCATGGATCAACAAATTCTATATTCTTGATCTCAAAGAGCAAAACAGCCTGATCCGCTGGATTGTCGCGCAGGGTTACACCTTGTTTGTCGTCAGCTGGATCAACCCCGATGCCACATACCGCGAGGTCGGTATGGAGGACTACATTGAGGACGGATATCTGACGGCCATCCGCGAGGTCAAAGCGATCACTGGCCAAAAGCAGATCAACGCCGTGGGCTACTGCATTGCAGGGACAACTTTGGCACTAACTCTGTCCCTTTTGAAGCAGCGCGGGGACAAGTCGATTAAATCGGCAACCTTCTTTACTGCGCTCACTGATTTTTCGGATCAGGGGGAATTCACGCCATTCTTGCAAAATGATTTCATCGACGGGATCGAAGCTGAAGTGGCGGCAAAAGGAATACTTCCGTCATATGTAATGGCGCGAACCTTCAGTTTCTTACGGTCCACGGACCTGATTTATACGCCCGCGATCAAAAGCTATATGATGGGAGAGGCCCCTCCTGCCTTTGACTTGCTCTACTGGAATGGCGATGGCGCGAACCTTCCGGGCAAGATGGCGATGGAGTATCTGCGTGGGCTCTGCCAGAGCAACACGCTTGCCGGTGAAGGCTATGAAGCCTTTGGCACAAAGCTGACACTGACGGACGTGGATGTGCCGCTTTGCTCAATCGCCTGCGAGACGGATCACATAGCTGCCTGGAAGGATTGCTACCGGGGCGTTCAGCAGATGGGCTCAAAAGACAAGACGTTCGTGATGACGCAATCTGGTCATATCGCGGGGATCGTGAATCCCCCCAGCAAGAACAAGTATGGGCACTATACCAATGACGATTTGACTCTGGATCACGACGCCTGGCGCGCTGGCGCAGAGTTCAATGCAGGGTCGTGGTGGCCGCATTGGGAGGGCTGGTTGGCAAAACGATCTGGCAAGATGATCCCCGCCCGCACCACAGCTGATTCGGGGCGACCTATACTAGGCCCGGCCCCTGGAACTTATGTAGAGATCAAAGCAACTATTTGATTTGGTTAGGAAATAAAAATAATGCTGCGATGCAGCGAAAACATCTTGAAATGCCGCGCTGCAGCACGTATGTTCTAGTCATCACGAAAACACGGGGCTGTCCCGTTGTTTAGATCAAGGACGATTTAGATGGCTAAGGCACAAGATATGAACGCAGTTCTGAAAGACATGATGGGTGCATTCCCAGTCGACACAGCTGCAATGGAAGATGCATTCAAAACAACTGCGTCTCTGAACGAAAAACTGTCGGGCGTTGCGCTGACAGCTGCTGAAAAATCCGCTGAGATTTCCAGCAAATGGACACAAGACACGCTGGCGAAACTGGCCGACATGTCCAAAGTAAAAGCAGAGCCTGCTGACTACGCCAAAGCAATGACCGATTTTGCATCGGCTTCTGCTGAAGC
>CBDTVL010000021.1:0-26646 GCA_965363755.1 uncultured Sulfitobacter sp. | reverse complement strand
TAGCACGGATGAGGACGAGATAGCAGGGGCACCAAACGACCCCAACCACAAAAAAACTCTAGCAGGTTTCATACAGGCACCTCGCTTTCATCTAACTGAAGATCCGGCGCGCGAGCGAGCAGACATCCCCCCAGGTGGCTCGCGCAGCTGGACAATCCCGCGAAAGCGGACGAGGGCGGCGGGTTGATCAGTGGCAGCAGATCAACCCGCCGTTTCCACATTCTGGGGCAGAAATTCAGCGCTGTTTTCAAAAAGAGGGGCAGTGCAAAGTAAGGGACCAGTAAGTTGGGTCGCAGGTTCAGAGGCGAAAGCCATCACAAGGTGGATGCGAAAGGCAGGGTGTCTATCCCGGCCTCGTTTCGTCGTGTGATTGAGGCCGCAGACCCGAACTGGATCGATGGGCTTAGCCCGGAACTTGTCATCGTCTATGGCGATCACCGCCGCAATTATCTTGAATGCTACACGATGGAGGCGATCGACGAAGTTGATGCCAAAATCGACGCCCTGCCGCGCGGCAGTATGGAGCGTAAGATGCTTCAGCGGCTGTTTCACGGCCAGTCCTTCCCGACAAACATTGACGAAACTGGTCGTCTTGTCCTGCCCGCAAAGCTGCGTCAGAAAATTGATCTCGAGGGCGAGGCGTTTTTCATCGCCGCTGGCGACACTTTTCAAATCTGGAGCCGCAAGACCTACGACGTCGAAGAGCTGGCCAAAACCGAAGCCTGGCTGGATGGATTGCCAGATGACTTCGACCCGTTAGCTTATCTGGACAACCCAAAGGGGGAGTGACGCGTATGGCTGCTGCGGCCCACCCTGAAGCAACTGCCCCTCATACTCCTGTCTTGTTGCGCACCTTGCTTGCCGCAATTGCGCCTGTGAACGGCACCTGGCTTGACGGCACTTTTGGTGCGGGCGGATACACCCGTGGATTGCTCAAGGCCGGCGCTGCACGTGTGGTAGCCGTGGATCGCGATCCGCTGGCGTTTGAATTGGCTGCTGATTGGGCGGCCGATTTTGAAGGGCGTATCGTCATGCAAGAGGGTGTGTTTTCGCGCATGGACGAATACGCCACCGGACTGGACGGTGTTGTGCTCGATCTCGGCGTTTCGTCGATGCAGATTGATCGCGCCGAGCGTGGCTTTTCCTTCATGAAGGACGGACCACTTGATATGCGGATGTCCCAAAGCGGCCCTTCAGCCGCTGATCTGGTGAACGAGGCTGATGCTGAAACGCTCGCCGACATACTATTTCATTACGGAGAAGAGCGCGCCAGCCGTCGTATCGCTGCGGCCATATTGCGCGCGCGGGCAGAGGCGCCTGTTACGACAACATTGCGCCTTGCCAGTATCATTGAGGGGTGTTTGCCGCGCTCCAAACCCGGGCAGTCTCACCCGGCAACGCGCAGCTTTCAAGCTTTGCGCATTGCCGTGAATGACGAATACGGAGAACTTTATCAGGGGCTCATGGCTGCTGAGCGGGCGTTGCGTCCAGGTGGTAAGCTGGCTGTCGTCACGTTCCATTCGATCGAAGACCGCATGGTAAAGCGCTTTTTGCAGGCACGTGCGGGTACCGGCGGGCGCGCTAATCGGTATGCACCCGAGATGGCGAGCGAAGCACCACAGTTTACCCAGAAAACCCGCAAGGCCATTGGTCCGGATGCGGAGGAACTTGCCGAAAACCCGCGCGCCCGTTCGGCCAAGCTGCGCGTGGCGACCCGCACCGATGCACCGGCAGGTGCTGGCGTGCAGCCAGATGAAAAGTCCATTGGAATGCCAACACTCAAAGGAACCGGATAGATGCGTAGTTTTTTGTTTTTGCTGACCGCAGTTGCGGTGATCGGAATGGCGTTTTGGGCCTACCGCGAAAACTATGCGACGCAGCGGGCGCTGTCAGAAACAACGCGACTGCACACACAAATCGGGCTGGCCAGCGCCCGTCTGGCGGTGTTGCGGGCCGAATGGGCCTATCTTAACCGACCCGACCGCTTGCGCGAGCTGGCAGATATAAATTTTGACCGTCTCGGTCTGTTGCCACTGCGCCCAGATCAGTTTGGCCGCATCGACCAAGTGGCCTATCCGCGTCCGATCCTGCTGCCGATCACAAATTCAGTGGACTTGATGTCGACAGGCGATTGGCCATGATCCGCACCCCTCTTCGTCCCCTGGCCCGCATCCTTGAGGCCCGCACAAACGGCGAAAATCCGGACGCAATCGAACGGGAAAATATCCGCATTCGCCATGAACAGATGCACGATAAAGCCCGCGCGCGTGCTGAGGGCCGGCTTTTGGTTCTCGGGGTGTTTTTCTTTTGCGCTTTTGCGGTTGTGGGTGCGCGCATGGGGCTTCTGGCCACTGCAGAGCCGGTTGAACCAAGGGCCAGTGCCAGCAGCGCGCCAATCAGCGCCAACCGCGCGGACATTGTTGATCGCAATGGCCGCATTCTGGCGACCAATTTTGAGACCCACTCTCTTTATGCACAACCGCCGCAGATGATTGACAAGATCGCTGCCGCCGAGGCCTTGGCGACGATCTTTCCGGATCTCGACCGCGATCGGTTGGTCAAGCAGTTCACCGGCAGTCGCAAGTTCATCTGGATCAAGCGCAAGATAAGCCCCGAACAGAAACAGGCAGTGCACGAGATCGGCGATCCCGGCCTGATGTTTGGGGCGCGCGAAATGCGTCTCTACCCGAATGGCAAACTGGCAGCACATGTGCTCGGTGGCGCGTCTTTTGGCAAAGAGGGCGTACATGCCGCAGAGGTCATTGGTGTCGCGGGTGTTGAAAAGTACTTTGACGATGATCTGCGCGACCCGGCAAGACAGGGTACGCCGCTGCAGCTTTCGCTGGACCTCACGATACAGGATGCTGCGGAACGAGTACTGTATGGCGGCATGAAGTTGATGAACGCCAAAGGCGCGACCTCGGTTTTAATGGACGTGCACACCGGTGAGGTTATTTCGGTGGTATCACTGCCGGACTTTGACCCTAACGAGCGGCCAAGACCGCCAACGTCCGGAGACCCTTCTGACAGCCCGCTCTTTAACCGGTCGGTGCAAGGGGTTTATGAGCTTGGGTCAGTTTTCAAGATTTTTGCCGTCGCTCAGGCGCTTGATCTGGGGCTGGTGAACCCCTCGACCATCATCGATATTCGCGGGCCGCTGCAGTGGGGCCGCTTTCGAATTCGAGATTTTCGCAACTACGGCAATGAGTTGTCAGTCACAAAAATCATCGTGAAATCCTCCAACATTGGGACTGCCCGACTTGCCCAGCAGATCGGTGTCGCGCGCCAGAAGGGCTTCATGCGCACACTTGGGATGTTAGAAGCGACCCCGCTGGAGATGGTTGAGGCCAAAGGCGGCAAACCGCTTTTACCGCCAAATTGGTCAGAGCTGAGCGCGATGACGATTTCATATGGCCACGGTCTCAGCACCAGCCCGATGCATCTTGCTGCGGGGTACGCCGCAATTGCAAATGGCGGTCATTATGTCAAACCAACGATTCTGAAGCAGAAGGGGCCGCAACACGGCCCACGTGTCATGTCTGAGCAAGCCGCCGCCGCATCGCGCACGATGCTGCGCCAAGTAGTGACGGACGGCACCGCCAGCTTTGGCGAGGTGCCCGGTTATGCGGTGGGCGGCAAGACCGGGACTGCCGACAAACCCAGATTGCGCGGCGGTGGTTATTACGAGGACAAGGTGATCGCGACGTTCGCCAGTATCTTCCCGGCCCATGATCCAAAATATGTATTGATTGTTTCACTGGACGAGCCATCCGAAAATTCCGGCGAAAAACCGCGCCGCACAGCAGGCTGGACTGCGGTCCCCGTGGCCGCCGAAATGATTGGTCGCATAGCGCCATTGCTTGGGTTGCGGCCTGACGTTGAACCCGGACAATTGGCTGGTATAACGCTCACGTCGAACTAAACAGATATGGCGTTGGGGGCAGGGCAGATGGGCAAGACATTGGCAGCACTTGGCCTGACCGTCCCGGGCGGGCGTGACGTCCCGATCTCAGGGCTGAGCGTCGATAGCCGGTTGGTCAAGCCGGGACATTTGTTTGCGGCACTGCCCGGCAGTCATGTGCATGGTGGCGAGTTCATTCAATATGCGTTGCGGATGGGCGCAGCCGCGATCCTGACCGACCGCGAAGGGGCAGAGATTGCGCAGGCCGAGTTGGCCGCTTCTGATGCCGCCCTGATTATCGCTGAAGATCCGCGCCAGACGCTGGCCTACGCTTCGGCGCTGTGGTTTGGCAGTCAGCCGGGCACAATGGTTGCGGTCACGGGTACAAACGGCAAAACCTCTGTCGCCAGTTTCGTGCGACAAATCTGGATCGAAATGGGCCTGTCTGCGGTCAATCTCGGCACCACGGGGGTTGAGGGTAGCTGGGCAGCGCCGCTGGCCCACACCACACCTGAGCCTATAACTTTGCACCGCACGCTGGCTGACGCCGCGCAAAATGGTGTGACCCATGCGGCGATGGAGGCCTCCAGCCACGGCCTCGATCAGCGGCGGTTGGACGGGGTGCAACTGATGGCTGCCGGATTTACGAATTTTTCGCAGGACCATCTCGACTACCACGCCACCTTCGAGGACTATTTTGCCGCCAAGACAGGACTTTTTCGCCGGGTGCTGCCCGAAGAAGCTACCGCCGTGATCAACATCGACGATCCCAAAGGTGTCGACATGCTGGCCATTGCCACAGCGCGTGGGCAGCATGTCATCAGCGTTGGCCGCGATGGTGGTGATCTGCACATATTGGGTCAGCGATTTGACGCTACGGGGCAGGACCTTCGGTTTTCATATGATGGAAAAACCCATCAGGTGCGTCTGAACCTGATCGGCGGGTTTCAGGCGGATAACGTTATGTTGGCGGTGGGGCTTGTGATCGCATGTGGCGCAGAACCTGCCCGGGTGTTTGATACGCTGGCACACCTGACCACGGTGCGTGGTAGGATGCAATTGGTGGCCACGCGCGACAGTGGCGGTGCTGTTTTTGTTGATTTTGCCCATACACCTGACGCAATTGCTACAGCGCTTCAGGCGCTACGCCCGCATGTTCTGGGGCGGCTGATTGCAATTGTAGGTGCGGGGGGTGATCGCGATCCAACGAAACGCCCGTTGATGGGGCAAGCCGCAGCAGAACATGCGGATCTGGTGATTGTGACGGATGACAATCCGCGCAGCGAAGACCCTGAAGTGATCCGCGCCGCTGTTCTGCTCGGCTCACCTGACGCAACAGAAGTTGCGGACCGCGCCGAAGCAATCCTGCGCGGCGTTGACGCGCTGGGCCCGGGTGATGCGTTACTGATCGCCGGAAAGGGACACGAGACAGGTCAGATCATTGGCGATGATATTCTGCCCTTCGATGACGCCGAACAGGCAAGTGTTGCAGTTGCCGCGCTTGACGGGAGACTGGCATGACGCTCTGGACGGCAAAGGAGGCGGCGCAAGCGACCCAAGGACGTCTCACCCGCGAGTGGGCGGCATCTGGCGTGTCGATTGATACAAGAACTCTTCGGCAGGGAGATTTGTTCGTTGCGCTACAGGCCGAGCGGGATGGCCATGAATTCGTCGCTCAGGCCCTTGAAAAAGGCGCTGCTGCGGCGCTGGTCAGCCATGTCCCCGATGATTTGCCAGCAGATGCGCCCCTGTTAATTGTGCCGGATGTGCTGGAAGGATTGGTTGCACTTGGTCGCGCTGCGCGCGCCCGGACCAAAGCCCGGGTGGTTGCGGTCACAGGCTCGGTTGGCAAAACCTCGACCAAAGAAATGTTGCGCGCAATGTTGACCTTTCAAGGCAACACCCATGCCGCCGAGGCCAGTTACAATAACCATTGGGGCGTGCCGCTGACTTTGGCGCGCATGCCTAAGGACACGGATTACGCCATTATCGAAATTGGCATGAATCACCCCGGAGAGATTTCGCCTTTGACTCAGATGGCACACCCGGATGTGGCCCTGATTACAACGGTTGCGGCGGCACATCTTGAGGCGTTTGAGAGCGTCGAAGGCATCGCCCACGAAAAAGCGGCAATTATGGATGGGCTTGGCGTGGGCGGTTTTGCAATTCTGAATGCCGATATTGAGCAAAACGCAATTCTGCAGGCAAAGGCCGTAAGTATTGAGGCGCAAATTATCGATTTTGGCGAGAAAGCCGAAGATTTCAAGCTGGAACAGGTCATCTTGAACAACGACGCAACAGTCGTCAGGGCAACCGCATTTGGCGCGCCGCTCTTGTTCAAGATCAACACCCCGGGCCGACATTTTGCGATGAACGGGCTGGGCGCTCTTGCTGCAGTGCATGCGCTGGGCGCTGATCTGGCTTTGTCTGTGCAGGGGTTGGGCCGCTGGCGTCCCTATAAAGGGCGCGGTGTGCGCGAAACGATCTTGCTCGACCCGGTTGAAACCGACCAGACTCTTGATTTGCTTGACGATTCCTACAATTCAAACCCAACGTCTCTAGGGGCTGCGCTTGAGGTTCTGGCTGCGGCCAAAGTTCTCGATGATCTGGGCCGCGTGGCCAAGGGGCGGCGCATCGCGGTGCTCGGCGATATGAAGGAGCTCGGAACGGACGAGGCTGCTTTGCATCGTGCGGTGGCTGACCTGCCTGCCATGAGTTCGATCGACACAGTGCACTGTATTGGACCGCTGATGCATCACCTTTACGAAGCCCTGCCCGACCACAAGCGGGGCGTTTGGATGAAGACCAGCGATGGGTTTGTGGGTGCGGGGGTGCGACGTCATCTCGACAGTGGTGATGTTGTGTTGGCTAAGGGATCGTTGAGCATGAAACTGGGGCTGATCGTTGACGCGATCCGAAAAATGGGCCATGCGAACGCACAAGAGGATACACAAGATGATGAGTAGGGACCCCTGAAATGCTCTATTGGTTGACCGCGCTGTCGGATGGAGGGGATTTTTTCAACCTCTTCCGATATATCACATTCCGCGCGGGCGGGGCGTTTATGACGGCCCTGATCTTTGGGTTCATCTTTGGCAAGCCGCTGATTGCTGTGCTGCGCCGAAAACAGGGCAAGGGTCAGCCAATCCGGGACGATGGCCCCGAAAGCCATTTTGTAAAAGCCGGTACACCGACTATGGGCGGGTTGCTCATAGTCGGCGCGTTGCTGACTTCAACGCTGCTTTGGGCGCGGCTCGACAACCCCTATGTCTGGCTGGTTTTGTTTGTGACTATGTCTTTTGGGCTCATTGGATTTGCAGATGATTATTCCAAAGTGTCGAAACAGAATACCAACGGAGTGTCGGGGAAACTGCGCATGGCTCTGGGGTTGATGATTGCTGCCATCGCAGGTTTCTGGGCATCTTATTACCATCCGGATGCGCTGCAAAACCAATTGGCCGTGCCGATCTTCAAAGACGCTTTAGTCAATATGGGCATTCTGTTTGTTCCGTTTTCAGTGATTGTCATTGTCGGCGCCGCGAATGCGGTGAACTTGACGGACGGGCTGGATGGCCTCGCTATTATGCCGGTGATGATTGCTGCGGGCACCCTTGGCGTTATCGCTTATGTGGTTGGGCGGGTCGATTTCGCCAATGACCTTGGCCTTCACTATGTGCCCGGATCAGGGGAAATCCTGATTTTTACGGCGGGTATTTTTGGCGGTGGCTTGGGGTTCTTATGGTACAATGCGCCCCCTGCAGCGGTCTTCATGGGCGACACTGGATCGCTCGCTTTGGGTGGCGCGCTTGGGGCGATTGCAGTGGTGACAAAACACGAGTTGGTGCTGGCGGTTGTCGGCGGTCTTTTTGTGGTCGAAGCGCTGAGCGTGATCATCCAAGTGCTCTATTTTAAGTCCACTGGTAAGCGGGTCTTCCTGATGGCGCCGATCCACCACCACTACGAAAAGAAGGGTTGGACCGAGCCGCAGATCGTCATCCGTTTCTGGATTATCTCACTGATATTGGCGATCATCGGGCTCGCGACGTTGAAGGTCCGGTAAGGAAATACACCATGCCCCATGCAGAATTGAGATACTCCAGTGACCTGCGGGTAGATCCCGTCGCCATTCTGGCCGATATTGAGCAGATGATTTTGCAGCATGATGTCGGATCGGGCGAATGCAAAGGGCGGGCGTATCCGACAGATTACTATCACCACAGCCATCTGAGCCTTGAGATCTCGATGCTAACCAAATCACATCGGGATGAGGCATTTACCACTGCTTTGATGGGGGATCTGGAACGGCTGGTCAAAGCCCGCATCCCACAAAGTTGCTGCTTTTCCTTTGCTCTAAAGTATAGCAAAGGGGCCTACGTCACCAATTTTCACGAGGGTAGTTCATGAAATACGGGTTCATCACGCGCGGGTCTGATAAGTGATCTCGGTACAAGGGTACGAGGGCAAAAAGGTTGCCGTACTGGGCCTTGGTCGCTCGGGGTTAAGTGCGGCTTTGTCGCTACGCGAAGGTAAGGCGGAACCGGTGTGCTGGGATGATAATCCTGACGCCCGCACAAAGGCGGAAAACGAAGGGCTCACCATCGTTGATTTGCGCAAACAGGGAGCATTCGATGATGTAGCGACGCTAATTGTCTCTCCGGGTATCCCACACCTTTACCCCGCCCCGCACCCAGTTGTGGCTTTGGCGCAAGCTGATGGCGTCTCTGTCGATAATGACATCGGCTTGTTTTTCCGCTCTTTCGCGACCTCAGAATGGGACGGCTTTGACATTGCGCCACGGGTGATTGCAGTGACCGGTTCGAATGGCAAATCAACCACTTCGGCGTTGATCCACCACATTCTGACTCATGTCGGTCGTCCGGCACAGTTGGCAGGCAACATCGGGCGTGGGGTTTTGGACATTGATCCGGCCATCGATGGTGAAGTGATTGTGCTGGAGCTGAGCAGTTATCAGATCGAACTGGCCCGCGCGCTGACCCCGGATATTGCTGTTTTTACCAACCTCTCGCCGGATCATCTGGGTCGCCATGCTGGCCTTGGCGGATATTTCGCGGCCAAGCGCCGACTGTTTGCTGAAGGCGGTCCGGATCGTGCAATCATTGGCGTGGATGAACCCGAAGGGCAGTTTCTGGCCGGGCAACTCAGCGAGGGGCGGGGCGATGATCGGGTGATCTCGATATCTTCCGGTCAAAAGTTGAGCGGACCGGGGTGGCACGTTTTTGCTCGAAAGGGGTTCTTGTCGGAATACCGCAATGGGCGGCAGGCAGGATCGATTGATCTGCGCGGCATCGCTGGGCTTCCTGGAGCGCATAACCATCAGAACGCCTGTGCGGCCTATGCTGCGTGTCGCACGCTAGGGTTTGCGCCCAGAGTGATTGAAGCCGCTTTTCACAGTTTTGCCGGATTGCCGCATCGCAGCCAGATCATTGCCCAAGCGGATGGCGTGACTTATGTGAATGACAGCAAAGCCACCAATGTCGACAGTGCCGCCAAGGCGCTTAGTGCCTTTGACAACATCCGCTGGATTTGTGGAGGTTTGGAAAAAGACGGTGGGCTGGAGGGTTTGAAAACCGCCACCGGCTCGGTCGTGAAAGCCTATGTGATCGGGCGCGAGGCGGCAGGATTTGCCATGCAACTTGGGATTGACACAGAAGTATGCGGCACGATGGAAGTGGCTGTCGCACGCGCAATGGAACAGGCGCAGTCCGGCGATACGGTGTTACTTGCACCCGCGGCGGCAAGTTTTGATCAATATGATAGTTTTGAGCGGCGCGGTGATGACTTTATCGCTCAGGTGCAGGCAAGGCTGGACTGATCGGGTCAGGCTTTGAACTACTGTCCAGCGCTGCCTTGTTGGGCGATCGCGGTTCCCGCAGCATACGCCGAAGACCATGCCCATTGAAAATTGTATCCGCCGAGCCAGCCAGTGACATCCACCGCCTCGCCGATGAAATATAGGCCGGGGACAGATTTGCTTTGCAGGGTCTTGGAGGATAGCGCGCCGGTGTTGATACCACCCAAGGTGACTTCGGCGGTGCGGTATCCTTCCGAGCCGTTGGGGGTGAGTTGCCAGTTTCTCAGGGCTGTGATCAGCGCGCTGAGGGCCGCATCAGATTGGTCCGCAAGATTTCCGCTAAGATCCCGTTCATTGGCGAGATAGTCAACCAGCCGGGCGGGTAAATGGCGTGCAAGTTCTGTAGTGAGATTGCGCCGACCTTGTGATTGGCGTTGGGATTGCAGGATGTCTAGAAGTGCCACATGCGGGATAAGGTCCACGGAAACAGGCTCACCCTCGCGCCAGTAAGATGACAACTGCAGGATTGCCGGTCCGGACAGGCCGCGATGGGTAAACAGTAAAGCTTCTTCAAAACTTGCGCGATCATTGAACAGGCGCGCAGGCGTTGCGACCCCGGCTAGCGGGGTAAAACGCCCTTCCGGAAACGTGAACGGAACAAGCGCCGGGCGTGTCTCGGTCACCGGGATAATAAACTGGTGGGCTATGTCGTAGGCAAAACCCGTCGCGCCCATCTTGGGGATCGACTTTCCCCCTGTTGCAATCACGATGTTATCGGCAGAGGTCTGTCCGCCGTCTTGCATTGTTACCGCAAAACCGTCCGGCGCTTTCTCGATCCGGCTCACCGCCGTTTGCAAGGCAAGTACGGCGCCCGCCTTGTCCATCTCATCCAACAGCATCGCGATGATAGCTTTGGCGGAAACATCGCAGAACAGCTGACCCAGCGTTTTTTCGTGATAGGCGATGCCATAAGAGGCCACCAGATCGATGAAATCCCATTGTGTGTATCGCGCCAGAGCTGATTTGGCGAAATGCGGGTTTTGGGACAGGAAATTATCGGGACTGGTGTGCAGGTTTGTGAAGTTGCAGCGCCCGCCGCCGGAGATGCGGATCTTTTCGCCCGGTGCCCTTGCGTGATCGATCAGCAGGACCCGCCGGCCTGAATGCGCGGCACACATCAGGCCGGCCGCGCCTGCACCAATGATCACCGTGTTATAGTGCCGAGCCAGTTCCATGATCCAGCAGGTGACGTCGTTTTCTGATTGACGCAAGAGGAAGACTCTGGCGCGATGCGATTTTTCGCGCTAAACTGCGACTTAGACCCCGAAAAGGGGCGGTGTTGAGGCAGTGATCGGCGGTGATCCATGACAGAAATGGTTTATGGCGCGGTTCCCGTGCGGGACGGCGAACCAATAATACCCAAATGGTGGCGGACCATCGACAAATGGTCGATGTCCTGCATTCTGGCGCTTTTTGCGATCGGGATTTTGTTGGGGCTGGCGGCATCGCCACCGCTGGCAGCCAAAAACGGGTTTGAACCCTTCCATTACGTGCAGCGTCAAGCCGTGTTTGGTAGTTTGGGCCTGATGGCCATGTGCCTGACATCGATGATGTCGCCGCAACTGGTGCGTCGACTGGCGGTGATTGGCTTTGTTGTGGCCTTCATCTCGCTGTCTCTGCTGCCCTATTTCGGCACCGATTTTGGCAAAGGTGCGATGCGCTGGTACTCTCTGGGCTTTGCCTCGATCCAGCCTTCAGAGTTCCTTAAGCCCGGTTTTGTGGTGGTTGTCGCGTGGATGATGGCCGCCAGTCAGGAGATTAATGGCCCTCCGGGACGCACGTGGTCGTTCATTCTGTGTGTGACAATTGTGCTGATGCTGGCGCTGCAGCCAGATTTTGGACAGGCCGCACTGGTTCTGTTTGGCTGGGGCGTGATCTATTTTGTCGCCGGTGCACCGATGGTGTTGATGGTGGGCATGGCCGGTCTGGTCGTGCTGGGCGGAACAATTGCCTATTCCAATTCCGAGCATTTCGCACGGCGCATTGATGGGTTTTTATCGGTCGATATCGATCCGACCACCCAGTTGGGATATGCCAGCAACGCCATTCGCGAAGGTGGTCTTTTTGGGGTCGGCGTGGGCGAAGGAGAAGTGAAGTGGTCGTTGCCCGATGCGCATACGGATTTCATCATCGCGGTGGCAGCTGAAGAATACGGGCTGGTCCTGGTTCTGGTGATCATTGCACTTTATGGCGGCATTGTCGTGCGATCGCTGTTGCGACTGATGCGGGAACGCGACCCGTTCATCCGCCTTGCGGGGACCGGGTTGGCGTGCATGTTTGGGGTTCAGGCGATGATCAATATGGGGGTGGCGGCGCGGCTGTTGCCGGCCAAAGGCATGACGCTGCCTTTTATCAGCTATGGCGGCTCGTCTCTGATTGCAGGCGGCATTGCCGTGGGCATGCTGCTCGCGTTTACGCGAACGCGCCCGCAAGGCGGGATTGGGGATCTGCTGCGGGCGGGACGGCGATGATGCACTGTCTTTCCGGGAACGCACAATGAAGCGTGAGCCGTTGATTGTGATCGCCGCTGGCGGCACGGGAGGGCACATGTTTCCCGCACAGGCGCTTGCCGAAGCCATGCTCAGGCGCGGGTGGCGGGTCAAACTGTCGACCGATGCGCGCGGTGCGCGGTATACCGGCGGCTTTCCTCACTCTACCCAAATAGAAGAGATCAGCAGCGCGACCTTTGCCCGAGGCGGTCCGCTTGCAAAAGCGATAGTCCCATTTCGGCTGGTGGCCGGTGTGCTGGGGGCAACATGGAAAATGTTGCTCGACAGGCCAGCAGTTGTTGTTGGTTTTGGCGGCTATCCAACGATTCCCGCCTTGGCGGCGGCCTATTTGTTGCGCCGACCACGCATGATCCACGAACAAAATGGCGTATTGGGCAAAGTTAACAAGATTTTCGCGCGCCGCGTCGATGCGGTGGCGTGCGGTGTCTGGCCGACGGATCTGCCTGAAGGGGCAGAGGGAACGCATGTTGGCAACCCAGTAAGACGTGCGGTGCTTGAGCGGGAAGGGGCCCCGTATATCCCGCCCGGAGACTATCCCATGTCCCTGCTGGTGATGGGTGGAAGTCAGGGTGCGCGGATTCTGTCGGACATCGTGCCGCCTGCAATTGCAACGCTGCCCTCAGATATTCTAAGCAATATCAGGGTGTTTCATCAGGCCCGCGAGGAAGATGGTCAACGGGTCATCGACTATTATGCCGAACAAGGCATCCGGGCCGAAGTAAAACCTTTCTTTCAGGACGTACCTCGCCGGATGAGCGAGGCGCAGTTGGTGATCAGCCGGGCCGGCGCGTCCTCTATTGCAGATTTGACGGTGATTGGCCGTCCGTCCATTCTGATCCCTTTTGCAGCAGCAACCGGCGATCATCAAACCGCCAATGCCCGCGGACTGGTACAGGCGGGTGGCGCGATCCTGATCCCTGAAAAGGCGCTGGACGTAGATGTACTTAGCGAGCACATCAACACGGTTCTGACCAATCCCAAAGCGGCCACGCAGATGGCGAATGCAGCGATGGGTGCTGGTCGTCCGGACGCGACCGACCGGCTTGTCGATATGGTTCTCGCGCTCAGTCAGGAGATAGATTAGATGAATGCAGCAACCAAGCTTCCCGGCGATGTCGGTCCGATCCATTTTGTTGGAATCGGTGGCATTGGCATGTCCGGCATTGCTGAGGTGCTGTTGAACCTTGATTATGTGGTGCAGGGCTCGGACCTCAAAGCGACCAAAATAACCGATCGGTTGAAAGCAACAGGCGCCACTATTTTCGAAGGCCAGCAGGCTGAAAACCTTGAAGGGGCCGAAGTAGTAGTCATTTCGTCCGCGATCAAACCCGGTAATCCGGAACTGGATGAGGCCCGCCGACTTGGGCTGCCGGTTGTCCGTCGCGCCGAGATGCTGGCCGAGTTGATGCGTCTGAAATCGAACATCGCCGTGGCCGGCACGCATGGCAAGACCACCACAACCACCATGATGGCGGAACTGATGGTTGCAGGCGGGTTTGATCCGACGGTCGTCAATGGCGGCATCATCCACGCCTATGGTTCGAACGCGCGGATGGGGCAGGGCGAATGGATGGTGGTCGAAGCAGATGAAAGCGACGGCACTTTCAACCGGTTGCCTGCAACCATCGCTATCGTGACCAATATCGACCCCGAGCATATGGAGCACTGGGGCGATTTTGACGCATTGCGTCAGGGGTTTCTTGATTTTGTGTCAAACATCCCGTTTTACGGGGTCGCTGTGTGCTGCACCGATCATGCGGAGGTTCAGACTTTGGTCGGCAAGCTGACGGATCGTCGGGTTGTCACATATGGTTTCAACGCTCAAGCTGATGTTCGGGCAGTGAACCTGCATTACAAAGGCGGCGTCGCGCATTTTGATATTGCGTTGCAGGCCGAAGGACAGGTCATCGAGGGTTGTTCGTTGCCGATGCCCGGCGATCATAACGTCTCAAACGCGCTTTCGGCGGTGGCCGTGGCGCGCCATCTGGGGATGAAGTCGAACGAAATTCGCACCGCTTTGGCCGCATTTGGCGGCGTGAATCGCCGCTTTACCAAAGTGGGTGAAGTGAATGGCGTCACGATCATTGATGACTACGGACACCATCCGGTCGAGATCGCAGCTGTGCTGAAAGCCGCACGGCAGGCAACCGAAGGCCGGGTGATCGCGGTTCACCAACCGCACCGATATACTCGGCTGAGCTCTCTGTTCGAGGATTTCTGCGCCTGTTTCAATGATGCCGATGTGGTTGCCATTGCCGAAGTATATGGCGCTGGCGAAGATCCCATTGCAGGCGCAAGCCGGGATGATCTGGTCTCTGGTCTGATCCGGCACGGCCACCGCCATGCCCGCGCGATAGAAGACGAAGACGATTTGGTCCGATTGGTGCGCGAGCAGGCCAAACCGGGTGATATGGTTGTGTGTTTGGGGGCAGGGACTATCAGTGCCTGGGCCAACGGTCTTCCAGAGCAATTGGCCGCGGGGTGACCCGGTGACGGATGCTCTCAAGCGTCGGATCGGACCGGGATTGCTGGCAATGTATGGCGTCGGCATCATGGTTGGCGCGGGCATCTACGTTCTGACGGGCGCGGCGGCCGGCGCTGCTGGCATATGGGCGCCGCTTGCGTTTCTGCTGGCAGCAATTGTTGCGGTGCCCACGGCGATGACGTTCTCGGAACTGTCCGCCCGCATTCCGGAATCGGCTGGTGACAGTTCTTACATTGAGGCGGGACTGCACAACCACAGGCTCGCGGTTCTGGTTGGCTGGATCAACATTATTGCCGGAACCGTCGCGGCTGCGGCGGTGTTGCGCGGTGGGGTGGGTTATCTTGTCTCGTTCATGGACATTCCGTTCAATTGGGGCATCGTCGGTCTGGGTGTGGCGTTGACAGGCATTGCCATTGTTGGAGTTGTCGAAAGTCTGGCGTTTGCTGCAGTGCTGACCGTGATCGAAGTCGTGGGGCTTATGCTGGTCATTGGTGCAGGTTTTAGCGCAGATCCGGTCGCTGAATGGTCGCTGCCGCTGCCCAACCCGGATTGGTTGGGCATTGCGGGGGCCACAGTGTTTGCATTTTTTGCCTATATTGGCTTTGACGACATGGTCAACATGGCTGAAGAAACCCGTGATCCGGAACACACGATGCCGCGCGCTATCCTTCTCGCGCTGGTGATTACGGGGGTTTTGTACGCGCTGGTTTCCCTTGCCGCCATCCGATCGGTTCCACGTGAGGTTCTGGCCCTATCCGAACGACCGCTGGCGCTGGTATGGGAGGCAGGCTCCGGACGAAGTGGTGTATTTCTGTCTGCCATCGCGGTCGCAGCGGCATTAAATGGCGTGCTGGCCCAGATCGTCATGGCAAGCCGAGTGCTTTATGGTCTGGGCAAACGATCGCGTTCTCTTCTGGTCTTTCGCCACGTACACCCGCGTTTTGGAACGCCGGTTCTGGGGTCTGTCGTGGTGGGCGCTGCTGTGATTGGTGCGGCCATGCTCTTGCCCGTCGCAACGCTAGCCGAAATCACGACCCAGGCGCTGCTTGTCGTTTTTGCTATCGTCAACGCATCGCTGATAGCGCTGAAAAAGAGCCAGCCGGCCACGCCTTTTGACGTTCCGATCTGGGTCCCCTGGGTAGGTGCCATCGCCTGTGTCATCGCGTTTGTAGGATCAATCTTGGCGGTATTGGCATGACACTCATGATCCTGAGCTGTTTGTGGGTTTTGTCCTCGGCTGCTGTGGCACTGCTGCCGATGCGGCGCCAATATGTGCCGGGGGTTGCTTTGCTCACCGCGGCACCCGTGCTGATTGTGTCAATTGGGTTTCAACACAATTGGGGTATCGCGGCACTTGGTTTTGCGGCGTTCCTGTCGATGTTCCGAAATCCGCTCAAGTACTTTTACGCGCGCCTTCGTGGCAATCATCCGGAGGCTCCAAAATGAACCTGTCTCTTATCCTCGCCTGCATCTGGGCCCTGACTGCCAATGTCTTGGCCATGACGCCCAGCCGTGACAATCATTGGCGCAATGCCTACGTCCTGATCGCGATAGGGGTGCCTTTGCTTGGATTTGTCACTTTTCAAAATGGGCCTTGGGTAGGGCTGTTTGCGATGGTTGCCGGAATGAGCGTGCTGCGCTGGCCGCTGATCTATCTGACCCGCTGGCTACGCAAGATCGGCTCGAATGACAAATGACGCGATCCTGATTGTCGTAGTGACGACCGTTGTGGCGGCGCTCATCGGGGGTGTCGCGAGATATCATAATGCAGCGCGGTTGCTGAGGGTTCTGTTCTTCTTGTGGTGCGTGCTGAGTGTGGTTTTGCTTGTTCTTGCGTTGGTGGGAGTGCCCTTTGACCGGCAGGTTTTTGTGATACTGTGGAGCTATTTCGCGCTCCCAGCCTTGGCGGGGGGCGTGTCCGGGGTTTGGATAGTGCGCAAGATAAGTGGGAGGGAACACTCATGACCGGTTTTGCGGTGACTGTTGGCCTTGGCTACCTGACCATCATGCTGTTTGTCACTTCAGGTGTTATTGCCGGGTGGCGCCGCAGCCGAAAAGGCCTTGCCTTTGTCTTGGTGTCGGGCGCGATTTTGCTCACGTTCTGGCTTTGGTTCATCGTCGGCGTTTCACCTTTTGATCCGTCAGCGCTGATGTCGCAGATATCTGTCCAACTAGGTGGTATTGGTGCCTTCTTGTTTGGCTATCTGGCCGCCCGGTTGCTGCGCAAAGATACTCGGCCAGAACGATCCCAGGAAAAGGTCTGACGTGACGTGACTGATATGCCGACCCCAAGAGGCAAGTTGACGCAAGGCCGCGCCCTTTCAGAGCTGACATGGCTTCGTGTTGGCGGACCAGCGGATTATTTATTTCAGCCCGCAGATACAGATGATTTGGCGCAGTTTTTATCTGCTTTGGCGCCAGAAACTGCTGTTTTCCCAATCGGGGTCGGGTCCAATCTGATTGTACGCGATGGCGGGCTACGAGCCGTTGTGATCCGCATGGGCCGTGGTTTCAATCAGATCGAGGTTGAGGGCAATACCGTCATCGCAGGCGCTGCAGCACTTGATTCCCATGTTGCGCGCAAGGCGGCGGATGCGGGGCTGGATCTGACATTTCTGCGCACCATTCCGGGCAGTATAGGCGGTGCCGTGCGCATGAACGCGGGGTGCTATGGTAGCTACATGGCAGACGTGTTGACTGGCGCCACAGCTGTTACGCGTGACGGGAAGATTGTGAGATTGAGCGCAGATGACCTGAACTTTCGGTATCGCCAAAGCGACCTGCCCGACGGCTGGGTGTTAACGCAAGCGACATTCACGCCTCCCAGGGGTGAGCCGCAGGCGCTGCATGCCCATATGGCCGACCAATTGGCCAAACGTGACGCGACCCAACCGACAAAAGACCGGTCGGCCGGGTCTACTTTCCGAAATCCGGCGGGATATAGCTCGACGGGTCGCGCTGATGATGTGCATGATCTCAAGGCTTGGGCGGTCATCGACAAGGCCGGAATGCGGGGCGCACGCAGGGGTGGTGCGCAAATGAGCGAGATGCATTCCAATTTTCTGATCAACACCGGAGGCGCCAGCGCAGCCGATCTCGAAGGATTAGGCGAAGAAGTGCGAAAAAAGGTTTACGATTCCAGTGGGATCACGTTAGAATGGGAAATTATGCGGATCGGTGAACCGGTCCCGACAGGCAGAGCCGAACAACCCGAAAAGGGACGGCAGAAATAACAGGGCCATCAAGGCCCGGACATAAAGGCACGAAAGTGGGTCAGTCGAGCAGGACGCCCCCGAAAGTAGCAGTATTGATGGGTGGCCCCTCGGCCGAGCGCGAGGTGTCGCTTTCAAGTGGGCGCGCATGCGCCGCTGCTTTGCGGGATCAGAAATATCAGGTGATCGAGGTCGATGCAGGCCGCGACCTTTGTTCTGTTCTGCAATCTGAAAACCCGGACGTGGTTTTTAATGCGCTGCACGGACGCTGGTGTGAAGACGGATGTGTGCAGGGTATTCTGGAATGGTTGGGTTTGCCCTATACACATTCTGGCGTCTTGTCCTCGGCGCTTGCAATGGACAAGCAGCGTAGCAAAGACGTGTACCAGCGCGCTGGCCTCCCATTTGTGGAGAGTTTTATCGCGCCTGCCGCCAAAGTGCGGGCCGACCACGTGATGGAGCCACCTTATGTGGTCAAGCCAAACTCCGAAGGTTCCAGCGTCGGCGTTTATCTGGTGCACGAGCGTGCAAATGGCCCGCCACAACTGTCGGAATCCATGCCCGACCTTGTGATGGTCGAGCGGTACGCGCCCGGGCGCGAACTGACAACAACCGTAATGGGAGACCAGGCTCTGACGGTAACAGACATTCTGACGGATGGCTGGTACGACTATGATGCCAAATACAAAGCCGGAGGATCTAGGCACGTCGTGCCGGCGGATATTCCTGCGGATATTTTTGAGATGTGCATGGATTTTGCAGTTCGTGCCCATACCGCGCTTGGCTGCCGCGGTGTGAGTCGCACTGATTATCGCTGGGATGAAACCCGTTGTGCCGCGGGTCTGATCCTGCTCGAAACCAACACCCAGCCGGGAATGACGGCCACGTCGCTCAGCCCGGAACAGGCTCAGGCCTGTGGAATCAGTTTCGGCGAATTTTGCCGCTGGATGGTCGAGGATGCCTCATGCAACCGTTGATCGCCAAGCGCCCCAAACCCGCAACAACCCTAAGTGATCCGGCCCCATCGCGCTGGTCCTACCGGTTTCAGCGCCTGATGCTGACACCGGGAATTGTGTTGATGCTGCGTGCCGGCATTCCGCTATGCCTCACTTTGGGTCTAGCAACCGCCTACCTCTCAGATGAAGACCGTCGTGAACAAATCGCAACTGCGGTTGCCGAAGCGCGCAACGCACTTGAAACGCGGCCGGAATTCATGGTCAACCTGATGGCCGTTGACGGGGCAGGGCACGATGTCGCCAAAGCCATCCGCGACATCATTCCGATCGAATTTCCCGTTACATCGTTTGACCTTGATCTTGAACAGATTCGCCTGACAATTGCCGGGCTAGACCCCGTCAAAGAGGTCTCAGTGCGCATCCGCCCCGGCGGGGTGCTGCAGGTCGACGTGATCGAGCGGGAACCCGTCGTCTTGTGGCGGACCCACGCAGGGTTACAGGTGCTGGATGCAGCAGGTGTTCATGTGGCGCCATCCGCAGGACGCGGCGAATGGCCAAGTCTACCGCTTATCGCAGGGGTTGGTGCCGACCAGCAAGTGGACGAGGCGTTGAGCCTGATCCTTGCTGCGGCACCTTTGGGGAATCGCTTGCGTGGCATCGTGCGTATCGGTGAACGACGCTGGGACGTCGTACTTGATCGAGGTCAGCGGGTCCTTTTGCCCGAAACCAGCCCGGTACAGGCGTTGGAACGGGTGATCGCCCTAAGTCAGGCCCAGGATGTTCTGGCGCGCGATCTTGCAGCGGTCGACATGCGACTGGCTGCCCGTCCAACCATTCGAATGAACATGGCTGCTGTAGAAGAATGGTGGCGTATCCAACAACTCACAGACACTGGAAAAACCGAATGATCGACCTCTACGAATCCCAACGCTCGATGCGACATATGCGCAAGCTGGCAATGCAACGCGGGGTAGTGGCCATTCTGGACGTGGGCAGTTCCAAGATTGCTTGCCTAGTGCTGCGGTTTGATGGCTCCAATGGCCCGATCGACGAGGCGGGCGGAGTGGGGTCACTTGCAGGTCAATCAGGGTTCCGAGTGGTTGGCGCTGCCACCACACGGTCGCGCGGTGTGCAATTTGGCGAGGTGACTGCGATGCAGGAAACCGAGCGTGCGATCAGGACCGCGCTGCAGGCGGCACAGAAAATGGCAAATATCCGCGTCGATCACGTGATTGCCTGCTTTTCCGGTGCAGACCCTCGGTCTTATGGGTTGGATGCACAGTTGGAGCTGGAAGGGCAGATTGTCACCGGGCAGGATGTGGCCCGCGTTCTTGCCGATTGCGAAGTGCCTTATTACGGCGAAGGCCGCGAAGTATTGCACGCCCAACCGGTGAATTTCGCTCTGGATCATCGATCAGGGCTGTCAGATCCGCGCGGGCAATTGGGCCAGTCCTTGTCAGTGGATATGCACATGCTGACGGTTGATGCTGCCGCCGTGCAGAATCTTGCGCATTGCATCAAACGCTGTGATCTGGAGCTCGCAGGCATTGCCTCTTCCGCTTATGTATCGGGTATTTCATCGCTGGTTGAAGATGAGCAGGAACTTGGGGCCGCCTGCATTGATCTGGGGGGCGGCGCGACTGGCGTGTCGATCTTTATCAAGAAACACATGATCTACGCGGATTCCGTGCGTATGGGCGGCGATCACGTGACATCCGATATCTCGATGGGCCTGCAAATTCCGGCGGCAAATGCAGAACGGATCAAGACTTTCTACGGCGGGGTTCAGGCCACTGGCATGGATGATCGCGAGTTGATCGAAATTGGCGGCGAGACTGGCGACTGGGAACATGACCGGCGCACCGTTAGCCGGGCTGAGTTGATTGGCATCATGCGTCCCCGGGTCGAAGAAATTCTGGAAGAAGTACGCGCACGGCTGGATGCGGCGGGGTTCGAACATCTCCCCAGTCAGCAGATCGTGCTGACTGGCGGGGCCAGTCAAATTCCGGGTCTGGACGGGCTGGCCGGCAAAATTCTTGGTCATCAGGTGCGGCTCGGACGCCCGTTGCGCGTGCACGGATTGCCGCAGGCCGCAACCGGGCCGGGATTTGCCAGTGCGGTCGGCATGTGCCTATTCGCGGCCCACCCGCAGGACGAGTGGTGGGATTTTGATATTCCCGTAGACCGATATCCCGCGAGATCGTTGAAGCGGGCCGCAAAATGGTTCAGGGAGAACTGGTAGCCGCTAGATATGGCCAAACGTGCGATATCAGGCGGAAAATGGCAGATTTTCGCCCACATTTTGTGGCAAAAACGTGTTTTTTAGGTGACGTTAGGCCCCATGCGCGATAAGATCGGGGTGGTATAGGCAAAAAATGCTCGCAAAAGCGGGTCAGCAGCACAGGCGGACAGTAACAATGACACTCAACCTTTCAATGCCCGGTCAAGAAGACCTTAAACCAAAGATTACCGTTTTTGGCGTCGGTGGGGCGGGCGGCAATGCGGTCAACAACATGATCGAAAAGCAACTTGATGGCGTTGATTTTGTGGTTGCAAACACTGACGCGCAAGCGCTGCAGCAAAGCGACGCGACAAGCCGCATTCAGTTGGGGATCAAAGTAACCGAAGGTCTGGGTGCCGGTGCCCGCGCAACAGTGGGTGCTGCCGCTGCTGAAGAGAGCATAGAACAGATCGTTGATCATCTGGCAGGCGCACATATGTGCTTTATTACCGCTGGCATGGGCGGCGGCACCGGTACCGGTGCCGCGCCGATCATCGCTCAGGCGGCACGTGAGCTTGGTGTCCTGACGGTCGGTGTTGTGACCAAACCGTTCCAATTTGAGGGCGGCAAGCGGATGAAGCAGGCCGAAGACGGCGTAGAGGCGTTGCAAAAAGTCGTCGACACGCTGATCATTATTCCCAACCAGAACCTGTTCCGTCTGGCCAATGAAAAAACCACGTTCACCGAAGCGTTCAGCATGGCGGATGACGTGCTTTATCAGGGAGTCAAAGGTGTGACGGATCTGATGGTACGGCCTGGTCTGATCAATCTCGACTTCGCGGATGTGCGCGCTGTTATGGACGAAATGGGCAAAGCCATGATGGGCACAGGTGAGGCCGAAGGCGAAAATCGTGCGATTCAAGCGGCTGAGAAAGCCATCGCCAATCCACTTCTGGACGAAATCAGCCTGCGCGGTGCAAAAGGTGTTCTGATTAATATCACCGGCAGCCACGATCTGACTTTGTTTGAGCTTGATGAAGCTGCGAACCGCATCCGTGAAGAGGTGGATGCTGAAGCCAATATCATCGTCGGCTCGACATTGGATACTGCGATGGAAGGTCTCATGCGCGTATCTGTTGTGGCAACCGGCATTGATGCAGTTGATGTGAACACAGAAGTCCCGGTTCCGCGTCGCCAGATGGCATCGCCGCTATCAAAAACAGTTTCTGCCGAGGTCTCCGCTTATGTCGAACCACAGGCAGCAGCGGAGCCTGAGGTGGCAGAAGAGCGGTCCCTTTTCCCGGATATGGACACCCGCGAGGCGACCGCACAGGGTCATGTTGACGATGGCCACACCGAACTGGCGCCACAAGCAGATGATCACGAACTGCCGGCCCCCGCATATCAGCCTCAGGTTGCCGAGTTTGAACCGCAACAGGACGCAATGGAGGACTCAGCCGAAACATTTGTTGCGCCGCAAAGACCTACTGCAGGCACGCCGAGCCCGGAAGCAATGGTGCGTTTGCACAATGCCGTCAGCAAAACCCCAAAGGCGGATCCGATGCAGCAGTCCGAGCAGTCCCGCGCAGTCCCTGCCGAGGCAGATGCTGAACGTCCACGTTTTGGCATCAACTCTCTGATCAACCGCATGACCGGCCAATCGGGTGAGCATCAGGCCGAACGCGGTGCGCAACCGATGCGGGCCCAGCCTCCTGTGCAGCACGCCCCAGACGCACAACCACGTGCCGCACATCAGGCTCACGATGCCGAAGATCCGGACAAAGAGCGGATTGAAATTCCCGCCTTTCTGCGACGTCAAGCAAACTGAGCGGTCACAAATCTGTAATGAAGGGTCGCTCGTGAGCGGCCCTTTTTTATTTTGAATCAAGGCGTTAACTATTGTTAAGCGAGGTTCTGCCTAAGTTCACGACACATGTTTCAGACCGTTACAAAGATTGAGTTGAGGGTCTGACGCCCTGCATTTAGGTACGGCTCAACGAACAAAGTGGAACAATGCGCATGAGCGCTAGGGGTGTTGAGTGCAGAATACGCTAAAATCAGCAGCGACCTTTCAAGGACCCGGCCTTCATACTGGTCGTGACGTGCGCCTGACTGTGCGCCCTGCGGCTCCTTATCACGGAATCTGGTTCAAGCGCACTGACGTCGCTTTGGGGGATCCGATGATTCCCGCATTGTGGGATTCGGTTAACCGCTCACCCCTTTGTACCAAGTTGGAAAACCTGTCGGATGTGTCGGTCTCAACCGTGGAGCATCTGATGGCGGCGCTTGCCGGTTGTGGCGTCCACAACGCGCTGATTGAAATTGACGGCCCCGAAGTTCCAATTCTCGACGGCTCAGCGGCGCCGTTTGTGCGCGGCTTTCTGGCGCGCGGAATTCAACGGCAGGCGGCGCCGGTGCATGCATTCAAAGTGCTCAAGACTGTCACAGTGGAGCAGGGTGATGCCCGCGCGACGCTGCGCCCGTCGCGCAGCCTGCGCATTGATTTTGAAATTGATTTTGCGGATCAGGCAATTGGCCATCAGTTCAAGTCGCTGAATATGGCGAATGGCTCTTTTGTACGCGAGCTGAGCGACAGCCGCACTTTCTGCCGCCAGTCGGATGTGGATGACATGCATGCCAATGGCTTGGCTCTGGGTGGAACGCTGGACAACGCAGTGGTGGTCAACGGCACCGAAGTGTTATCACCTGGCGGTTTTCGCCACGCTGACGAAGCGGTGCGCCACAAGATGCTGGACGCTCTGGGTGATCTGGCATTGGCGGGAGCCCCGATTCTGGGCCATTATTATGGTGTCAGAGCAGGTCACTCGCTGACCAATACCTTATTGCGGGCGATGTTTGACACGCCTGGTGCGGTAGCCATGGTGGAATGTGATCAGGCGATGATCGCCCGCCTTCCCGGCACCGGCGTCGTTTGGGATGAAGTTCCGGCGGTGGCCTGAGCTGGTGAAAACCCAGTTTTCCAACATCTTAGAGCGCAAATAGAAAATCTTGCTGACACAAGGTGCAACAAATGCGCCAAAGACGTTTTGCGTCGGAAATTATTGTGCTAGGACCAGTGGAACGAGGGCTGAATGGCCCAATTGATTGGCGGTAAGGAACTCGGAATGTCGGTCGTCGGATCCCGAAATAAGGTGATCGGTGCGGTGTTGTTGACCGCAATGCTCAGCGCCTGCGGCGGTGGCAAAGGTGGTGGTATCTTTGGTAACACCTTTCGCAACGAAGAAACCCAGCTTGATGCTTACACACCCGAGCAGATTTTTGAGCGTGGCGAATTTGAGCTGAACCGGGACCGGGGCGATGATGCTGCATTCTACTTTTCGGAAATCGAGCGGCTATATCCCTACTCCGAATGGGCCAAACGAGCTCTGATTATGCAGGCGTTTGCATATCATCAGGAACAGGATTACCCCAACAGCCGTTCTTCGTCGCAGCGTTTCATTGATTTTTATCCGGCCGATGACGATGCAGCTTACGCACAGTATCTGCTGGCGCTTAGCTATTACGATCAAATCGACGAAGTTGGGCGCGATCAGGGGCTGACGTTTCAGGCTCTGCAGTCCCTGCGCACCGTCATCGAGCGGTACCCGGAAAGCGAATATGCGTCTGCTGCAATCCTGAAATTTGACCTCGCCTTTGACCATTTGGCCGGCAAAGAGATGGAAATTGGTCGCTATTACCTGCGTCGCAACCATTTTTCCGCCGCGATCAACCGATTTCGCGTGGTGGTAGAGGACTTTCAGACCACCAGTCACACGGCCGAGGCGCTGTACCGACTGGTCGAGGCTTATCTGTCGCTTGGCCTAGTGGAAGAGGCGCAGACCGCTGCTGCCATTCTGGGATATAACTATCAGTCTTCGGAATGGTATCAAGACAGCTATACGCTGTTGACCGGACTGGGTTTGCAACCAAAAGGTAAAGGCAGGGGTTGGCTAGGGCAGATTTATCGCCAGACAGTCAAAGGCGAGTGGTTGTAAAAGTGCGTGACTTTCTTCCAGTCCGCAGTTAGCGGCCCGCATGCTCCGTGGTCTCGACATCAGGGATATGCTTATCATTGACCGGCTGGATCTTGCATTTCAGCCGGGCCTGAACGTGCTTACCGGCGAAACCGGCGCGGGCAAATCCATTCTTCTGGATTCACTGGGATTCGTTTTGGGCTGGCGTGGCCGGGCTGAACTGGTCCGTCAGGGCGCCGATCAGGGAGAAGTGACAGCGTGGTTTGATTTGCCGGAAGGTCACCCGGCCCACTCAATTATTGAAGAGGCCGGTTTCCCGGCCAGTTCTGAACTGGTTCTGCGCCGGATCAATACGGTGGACGGGCGCAAGACGGCTTGGGTGAATGATCGGCGATGTTCTGGTGATATGCTACGGGCGCTGTCAGACACTTTGGTGGAATTGCACGGCCAGCACGATGATCGTGGGCTGCTGAACCCACGCGGACATCGCGCGTTGCTGGACACCTTTGCGGGATCGGAGAGTGCGCGCGCAAAGGTGCGGTCGATGTGGACGGCCATGCGATTGGCCCGAAAAGCCGTGGTGAGCGCCGAGGCTGCATTAGCCGTCATACTTGATGAAGAAGAGTACCTGCGCCATTCGGTGGCAGAGCTAGACGCGCTTGATCCGCAGCCCGGAGAAGACGCGGCACTTGATGCAGCGCGTCGCTTGATGCAGGGGGCTGAGAAAATCCGCGAGGATGTCGTCAGCGCGCAGAAAGTGTTGGGACAGGACGGCGCGGAAGGCGCGTTGGGTAATGCGATCCGTTGGCTGGACGGCGTGGCTGACAAAGCCGAGGGGCATCTGGACGCCCCGCTAGCTGCGCTGAGCCGCGCGCTGATCGACGTAGACGATGCGGCGGACGGCATCCTGCGCGCGCTTGACGCCTTGTCCTTCAACGCGATTGATCTGGAAGAATCCGAAGAGCGTCTGTTTGCGATCCGGGCCTTGGCCCGAAAACACGACGTTGCAGCTGATGAACTGAGCCGGTTTGGCGCAGAGTTGCGTGAAAAACTGGCCGCTCTGGATGCCGGCGATGCCCAGCTCGCGACTTTGCGCGCAGAGTTGAAAAAAGCTGAGGCAGCCTACACCTCCGCTGCTGCGGCACTTAGCACAGCGCGCATCAAAGCAGCCAAGAAACTGGACAAGGCCGTCACGGCCGAGCTGGCCCCGCTCAAGATGGAGCGGGCGGTGTTCGAGACCCAGATTACTCTGACCGATCCGGGGCCGGACGGGCATGACCTTGTGTCTTTTTCGATTGCCACCAATCCCGGCGCCCCGGCGGGCCCGCTGGCCAAAATCGCATCCGGAGGAGAACTGAGCCGCTTTCTGCTTGCGCTCAAGGTCTGCCTGACCGGAGAAAACAGCGGTCTCACCATGATCTTTGACGAAATTGACCGCGGCGTCGGGGGGGCGACAGCAGATGCCGTCGGGCGCAGGCTGGCTGCACTGGCGCAAGGTGGCCAAATCCTTGTTGT
>CBDTVL010000020.1:0-26723 GCA_965363755.1 uncultured Sulfitobacter sp. | reverse complement strand
TCTGGCACGGAGTGTGCCGATTGCCGATATGCCAAGCAATACGCGGCAGATCATCACCGGTGACTTCAAGCAAGTCTTCTTCGGCGGCCATGATCTCGATAAACCTCCCGTTTGTCAGCTCAAACGCATCGCCATGATCAAGCGACGTCGTTTGCGCTAGATCGACAAGCAGGTCTTTATCATGCGCGGTTTGAATGACCTTGCGGCGTAAAAACCGTTCGTCATAAGTCAGCACGCACTGTTCAAGACTGTTAGACCAATCGCCAATTCGGCGGATAATTTGACAGTGATAATGTGCCATCAGAACAAAAAATACCGTTGTGCCATCGGCAGAGTATCGGCGGGTTCGCAGGTCAGAAGCTCGCCATCAGCGCGGACTTCGTAGGTTTCAGGGTCGACGTCAATTTTCGGCGTTGCGCCGTTCAGTAAAAGGTCTGATTTGCCGATGTTGCGGGTGTTTTGCACGGCGACTGTCTGCTTGTTCAACCCGAGCGTTTCGCCGATCCCTTTTGCATGCGCGGCATTCGACACAAACAGCACGGCAGACTGCTCGACCGAGCGGCCAAAAGCCCCGAACATTGGACGCGAATACACCGGCTGCGGGGTCGGGATAGAGGCGTTCGGGTCGCCCATTTGCGAGCAAACAATCGTGCCTGCCATTAAAACCATTTCTGGTTTGACGCCAAAAAAGGCGGGGTTCCATAGGACGAGGTCAGCGCGTTTCCCTTCCTCGATGCTGCCAATCTCTCCTGAAACGCCCTGCGCAATCGCCGGATTGATCGTATATTTCGCAATGTAACGCCGCACGCGGAAATTATCGTTCTCGCCAGTTTCTTCGACCAGTCGCCCGCGTTGTTTTTTCATCTTGTCGGCAGTCTGCCAAGTGCGGATCAACACCTCACCCACCCGGCCCATGGCTTGACTGTCCGAGGCGATGATCGAGAATGCGCCCATATCATGCAGGATATCCTCAGCCGCGATGGTTTCGCGACGGATGCGGGACTCGGCAAAGGCTACATCTTCGGGGATGGATTTGTCGAGATGGTGACAGACCATCAGCATGTCGAGGTGTTCTTCGACCGTGTTTACCGTAAACGGCCGTGTGGGGTTGGTCGAAGAGGGCAGCACGTGTTCTTCGCCGCAGATTTTGATGATGTCCGGGGCGTGGCCACCGCCTGCACCTTCGGTGTGAAAGGCGTGGATCGTGCGGCCCTTCATTGCCTTAAGGGTATGTTCGACAAAGCCGGATTCGTTCAACGTGTCCGTGTGGATCATCACCTGCACGTCCATATCGTCCGCGACGCTAAGACAACAATCGATGGCGGCGGGCGTTGTGCCCCAATCCTCGTGAAGTTTCAGGGAACAAGCGCCACCCTCGACCATTTCCACTAGCGCCTCCGGACGGCTTGCATTGCCTTTGCCCGACAGTCCGAAGTTCATCGGGAATGCATCGAGCGATTGCAGCATGCGCCCGATATGCCACGGGCCGGGCGTGCAGGTGGTCGCTAAGGTGCCATGTGCTGGGCCGGTACCTCCGCCGAACATGGTGGTGACACCAGAGTGCAGTGCATCTTCGATTTGTTGTGGACAGATGAAATGGATGTGGCTGTCAAACCCACCGGCGGTCAAGATGCGCCCTTCCCCAGCGATGATTTCCGTACCCGGGCCGATGATGATGTCGACGCTCGGTTGGGTATCCGGGTTTCCCGCCTTGCCAATCTTGTGGATGCGCCCGTCTTTCAGCGCCACGTCCGCCTTGTAAATGCCCGAATGGTCAACGATCAGCGCATTAGTGATCACCGTATCCACGGCACCGCCCGCCCGCGTTACTTGGGATTGCCCCATCCCATCGCGGATCACTTTGCCCCCGCCAAACTTCACCTCTTCGCCATAGGTGGTGAGGTCGCGTTCGACCTCAATAATCAGATCGGTGTCAGCCAGCCGCAACCGATCACCAGTTGTGGGGCCATACATGCCGGCATAATCCGCGCGGGAGATTTTTCCGGGCATCTAAAGATCTCCCATGATGTGCTGGTTAAACCCGTAGATGCGCCGGTCACCCGCGAAGGGGATCAGATTCACCACCCGACGCTGGCCCGGTTCAAATCGCACGGCGGTCCCTGCGGGGATATCCAGCCGTTTACCAAGGGCGGCGTAGCGGTCGAAATCCAGAGCAGGGTTGGTTTCGGTGAAATGATAGTGCGAACCGACCTGTATCGGACGATCGCCGGTATTGGACACCATCAATGATGTCGGCGCGCGCATCTCGTTCAAGGTGATCATGCCGTCGGCAGGGAAGAGTTCTCCGGGGATCATCGCTGCCTCCTATCGGATCGGTTGGTGGACGGTGACCAATTTGGTCCCATCGGGAAAAGTCGCCTCGACCTGTACGTCCAGAATCATCTCGGGCACGCCTTCCATGCATTGGTCGCGCGCAATCACCTGCGCGCCCGCCGTCATCATTTCGGACACGCTGCGCCCGTCGCGCGCCCCCTCAACCACGGCGTCGGTAATCAGCGCTATCGCTTCGGGGTAGTTCAGCTTGACGCCACGGGAGAGGCGTTTGCGGGCGACCTCTGCAGCCATCGCGACCAGCAGCTTGTCCTTTTCACGGGGGGTCAATTGCATTTTATAACGTCCATGTCTTGGGAAGTGTCGTACCGCGCAGGCATTCGATCACCGGGATCAGGCTTTGGCGAAGGATATAGCTGTCAGGCGCAAGCAGGCGCGCAAACAGTACACCGGGACGGATCAGGCTAGCGCCCGCGGTAACTGGCAAAAGTTCACGAATGCGCGGCAAAAACACATCAGCGTCCTGCGCGGCGTAAAGAACGGCAGCGCTGGCACCTGCCGCATTAGCCATAAAGGGTGATGCAAGCTGTGCGCCAGCGTCGCCGATCAGATGGGTTGCGTCGGCAAATATCAATTCATCGTCGCGGTACAGCCGTATATTATCGGTGAAGCTGATTTGACGTAGGCTTTCGCCCATGGTGATCCGCCCAAAGACCAGCGGTTCGACAGCAAGAAACACGGAATCCCTTGCCATTTTGATGTGCAGGTCACGCTGAAGGGCCGCGCGATTAAAAAGGATGGTCTCCTGCGGCAACCAATCCAGCCGCGCGCCTTTCGTAACCGTCAGGTCGGTCGACAGTCTGCCAACTTCAATGCCCTTGGCGCGGTAAATCCGTTCTGCTGCTTGCGTCGTCAGGGTCAGCCGACTGTTCGTTCCGGCATGTGCCGTGATCGTAAACCGGTCGCCACCAGTTATTCCGCCCGCCGTGTTAATGGTAACACCCAACAGGTCAGAATTTTCCGGCACGCGCGGAAATAAGACTCTTAGCGAACCTTGCTGTGACAGGTCCTTTAAGGTCGTTCCCCTTGGGCCATTTACACATCCTATATGCACCGCACCGATTGCACGGGGCTGACCCAGATGAGTTGGCCCTAGATTCATTGCGGGTGCGATGTTGATCTCAAATTCCCTTCGCCGCCTTGTTGCGACCCAAGTTCAATGAACCAATCGTCGGCGTTAACGCACTTACAAAGCCACAATTACGGCTCAAGTTGGCATCATGTGCTCAAAAATTAAGCAGACAAGGCCGGTTTGCACAAATTAAGAGCTAATAGGCAGTGAGTCGAGATAATTTCGTGTGCCGGCATTGCCTTCACGCCGCGCTGCGGCATTCATGCGAGCACCCGGTGCATTGTTCGCCAAGCGAACGAGGCAAAGGGTGTGTGACGACCCGATGACATGGAAATCTAACGGGCCGCCACACGGTTGCAACACAGATGTTGCAGGGGGAACGTATGTGATCAGGTCTTGCACGGCAAGGCAGGTCCGCTCACGCCCCTCTGCTTGGAAGGAACTTCATGAACTCGCTTACAAAAAACACCTTGGCCAGCGCCCTGACATTCGGGGCACTGACGTTTCCCGCCCTGGCCTCGGACACGATCAAGATCGGCGTGCTGCATTCGTTGTCCGGCACGATGGCCATCTCTGAAACTACTCTTAAAGACACAATGTTGATGCTGATCGACGAACAGAATGCGGCGGGCGGTGTCTTGGGCAAGCAGCTCGAGGCCGTCGTTGTCGACCCGGCCTCTGACTGGCCACTCTTTGCCGAAAAGGCCCGTGAGTTGCTGAGTGTCGAGGAAGTGGACGTGATCTTTGGGTCCTGGACCAGCGTCAGTCGCAAGTCGGCTCTGCCTGTGCTTGAAGAACTGAACGGTCTGATGTTCTACCCCGTCCAGTATGAAGGTGAGGAAAGCAGCAAGAACGTCTTTTATACGGGTGCTGCCCCGAACCAGCAGGCCATTCCCGCGACTGACTATTTCCTGGACGAACTGGGGGTCGAAAAGTTCGCGCTGCTGGGCACCGACTATGTCTATCCACGTACGACCAACAACATCCTCGCCAGCTATCTAGCGGGCAAGGGCATTCCCGAATCCGATATCTTCGTGAACTACACTCCGTTCGGCCATTCCGACTGGTCCAAGATCGTCGCGGACGTTGTGGCGCTGGCGGCTGATGGCAAGAAGGTGGGTGTGATTTCGACGATCAACGGCGACGCCAACATCGGCTTTTACAAGGAACTGGCTGCGGCTGGTGTGTCGGCCGACGATATCCCCGTTATCGCGTTTTCAGTGGGAGAAGAGGAACTGTCGGGTCTCGATACTTCTGCCCTCGTCGGCCATCTTGCAGCCTGGAACTACTTCCAATCCGCCGAAAGCGAACTAAACGACGAATTCGTCGCCAAGTGGAAGGCCCGCATGGGCGAGGAACGCGTGTTCAACGACCCGATGGAAGCCCACGTGATCGGCTTCAACATGTGGGTGCAGGCGGTCGAAAAAGCAGGCACAGCGGATGTCGATGCGGTGCGCGCGGCGATGTACGGGCTGGAAGTGCCAAACCTGACCGGCGGCACGGCGGTTATGCTACCCAATCACCACTTGGCCAAGCCGGTTTTGATCGGAGAAATTCAGGCGGATGGACAGTTCGACATCATTAGTCAGACCGAAGAAGTCCCTGGCGATGCCTGGACCGATTTCCTGCCTGAGTCAGCGGTTCTGATGTCTGACTGGAAGGATCTTGGCTGCGGTATGTACAACACCTCCTCCAAAAGTTGCGTTCAGACGCTGTCGAACTACTGATCCCATGAACATGCAGAAGGGGGCGCTAGCCCCCTTCTCAACAGATCTAGGCAGTCCCTGATGCGCTCAATTCTCTTGGCGGTTCTCGCCCTCTTTTTGTCCGCCCAGATCATGTCTGCGCAGGCCCCAACCATTCAGGGCGTTTTGCAACAGCATCGCGCCTTGATCGAAAAAGGTTCTCGAAAATCCATCGAACCGGCAATTGCCGCGCTCGCCGCCAGTGGATTGGATCAGGCGCAAGATGTCCTGCAAAAATGGCAATCCAAAGTGATGTGGCAGCGCAAGAGCGACGGGCTGTTTTTCTACGGACTTGAAGTTGAAGACAAGCAGGTCCGGCTTTTTGATTTTGACGATGGCGCCGAGATCGCCACCTCCCCTAAAGGTGATCTGAAGCAAATAAAACCGAACAGCGGTGTTCGCGCCATGATCGGCGCAGCCTTGGTGCAGTTTCAACTGTCCGATCCTGATCCAGTCCGTCGCCTTGCGGCGCTGCAGGCTATTGAACGCGACCCGGATGCCAGCCAGCTTGCGCCGCTGCGTGCGTCGATTGCCAACGAACCGGACACGGATATCAAGGTGCAAAAAGAACACCTGAACCAACTTTTGACCATTGGGTATGACAGCGATGAAGCTACCCGTGTCGCCGCGATCGAAGCGTCCTCGGGCACGATCTCGCTAGGCTTGCGCGCCACACTTAATCCATTGGTCGCAACCCGACGCCTCGCCGTTCCGGGGGGGCCACCCGACGGCGTCAACATCGCCCGTATTTTAGTCCCCGGTCAGCCCGCATTGTCTGAACAAGATGCCTACAACATGTTGGATGCCGCGGATCTGGCGCCTGCCGTGATCACGCAAGCCGACATTCGAGCCGCTCTTGTGGCGAACATCGTCAATGGGAAAGTTGGTGACGTCCCCGTCCATCAATTGACTAAGGAACGAGAACGCGAAACCGCCTACGACACTTTAGCGGCGGCGGGCAAAGTGCCGCCACGGGTCACTAACGCGGACATCGCCGCGACTTTCACCGCGCATACTTTTCTTGAGATTTATTTCGATCCATCCCCCGCCGTTACGACTGCGGCAACCAAAGCGCTTAGCGCCATCGACACCAATGTCGGCCTGAACCAGATCCTGGATCTGACACTGGACGCGCTGTCGCTTGCATCAATCTTCTTTCTGGCGGCCATCGGGCTTGCCATCACATTCGGCGTCATGGGTGTAATCAACATGGCGCATGGCGAATTCATCATGATGGGCGCCTATACCGGCTATGTTGTGCAGCAAGTGATCCCCAGCTACACCGTCTCGATCCTTGTCGCCTTGCCGATGGCCTTTGCCGTCACTTTCGCCGCCGGTGTCGCGATGGAGCGGCTGGTGATCCGCCATCTTTATAACCGTCCGTTGGAAACCCTACTCGCTACGTTTGGCATTTCCATCGCCCTCCAGCAGATCGCCAAGAACGTCTTTGGTACGCAGGCGCGTCCTTTGACATCGCCTGCGTGGCTTGACGGGGCGTGGGCACTAAACGACGTGGTGTCGATTAGTTATATCCGCATCGCGATCTTCGTACTGGCGCTGATCTTTCTGGGTGTGTTTCTATTCATTATGAAGCGCTCGCGCATGGGGCTGGAAACCCGCGCTGTGACGCAAAATCCGCGCATGGCGGCTAGTATGGGGATAAACCCGGATCGGGTGAACATGCTGACCTTTGGGCTTGGGTCGGGCATTGCCGGAGTCGCCGGCGTCGCCATCGGGCTGTTCGCAAAAGTCACCTCGGAACTTGGGTCCGACTACATCGTGCAAAGCTTCATGACCGTCGTTGTCGGCGGGGTTGGCAACATTTGGGGCACGCTGGCGGGGGCTGCGATGATCGGCTTCCTGCAAAAGGGAATCGAGTGGGGCAATCCCAGCAACACGCTGGCGGCGCAGACCTACATGATCATTTTCATCATCATCTTCATTCAATTCCGACCCAGAGGCATCATCGCACTCAAGGGCCGCGCGGCGGGGGATTAAGCCGATGGAACGCACTTTCATCTTTCGAAATCCGTCGGTTCTGATCTTTCTGGGTATTCTGGCGGTGTTCACCCTAGGCATCACGCTGATGTCAGAGGCCGCGGGGCCGGGGCTGATCTCGACCAGCTTCGTCAAGACCCTAGGCAAGACCCTGTGTCTGTGCCTGATCGCCATCGCGATGGATCTGGTCTGGGGGTTCTGCGGCATTCTGAGTCTTGGGCATTTCGCGTTTTTCGGGCTAGGCGGCTACATGGTCGGCATGTGGCTGATGTACGAACGCACTCGCGATATCGTGGTGACATCGCTGGCAAATGGCGCAATCCCACCGACCGATCAAGAGGTTGTGGACGGCATCGTCAACCAGATCTTCGGCGTGGTGGGCAGTAGCGAATTCCCGGTGGTCTGGATGTTCGCACACAGCCTGACGGCGCAGCTTGCTCTGGTGCTGCTGATACCCGGGCTGCTGGCGTTGGTCTTTGGCTGGTTGGCGTTCCGCAGCCGGGTTACGGGCGTGTACCTGTCGATCCTGACGCAGGCTATGACCTTGGCCCTGGCGTTGTATCTGTTCCAGAACGACAGCGGCCTGCGCGGCAACAACGGGCTGTCGGGCTTGCAGAACATCCCCGGTGCCGAAGGTATCCCGCAAGCGACGATTTCGCTATGGTTCCTTTGGGCAAGCGCTTTTGCCCTTGGCATGGGCTATTTGCTATCGGCTTGGGTGATGTCGGGCAAGTTCGGCAGTGTCATCCGAGGCATCCGCGATGACGAGGCGCGGGTGCGGTTCCTTGGCTACGCGGTCGAAACTTACAAGCTGTTCGTCTTCGTTCTCTCAGCCGTCATCGCTGCCATCGCCGGGGCGCTGTATTACCCACAGGCAGGCATCATCAACCCCGCAGAAGTCGCGCCTATTGCGTCGATCTACCTTGCCGTTTGGGTGGCCATTGGGGGACGCGGGCGGCTGTTCGGTGCTGTCATCGGGGCAGCTTTTGTGTCGCTGGTTTCGACATGGTTCACCAGTGGTCGGGTACCTGCCTTGCCGCTTGGGTTCTACACCATCAACTGGGTCGACTGGTGGCAGGTGGTGTTGGGGCTGTCGTTCGTGCTGGTGACGCTGTTTGCCCCCAAAGGAATGAGCGGGCTGGTTGATCTGATCACGGGGCGGGTAGCCCCGAACCGCCACGGCGCGGACCTTGGCCCCGGCAAGGGAAGCCTGCAGGAACAGGAGGCAGAGCGATGAGCACACTGTTAGAAGTCTCCGGCGTCTCAGTCTCGTTCGACGGGTTCAAGGCGATAAACAACCTTTCCTTCCAGATCGGTAATGCCGAATTGCGGGCCATAATCGGTCCCAATGGCGCAGGAAAAACGACCTTTATGGACATCGTGACAGGCAAGACCCGGCCAGACGAGGGCCATGTGATCTGGGGCGAACGGTCGATTTCCCTGCTTAAGATGTCAGAGGTCAGGATCGCGCAAGCGGGGATAGGGCGCAAATTCCAGCGCCCGACCGTGTTCGAAGACCAGCCCGTCTTTGACAACCTGCTGCTGGCCCTGAAGAAAGACCGAGGCCCCTTGTCGGTGCTATTCTACCGTCGAACCGAAAGCGATTGCGACAAGGTGCGGCTCTTGGCGTTGGAAATCGGCTTGGCCGATCAGCTTGACCGCAAATCTGGCGAGCTAAGCCACGGCCAAAAACAATGGTTGGAAATCGGGATGCTGCTGGCGCAGGAACCCAAGTTGCTTTTGGTGGATGAACCCGCTGCAGGCATGACACCCGAAGAACGCGAGCATACGACAGACATTCTAGTGCGTGCCGCCAAAACCCGCGCCGTGGTGGTGGTCGAGCACGACATGGAATTCGTGCGTCGCCTGAATTGCCGCGTGACCGTGCTGCACGAAGGGGCGGTTCTGGCCGAAGGCAGCCTGGATCATGTCACCAAAAACCAAGACGTCATCGACGTATATCTGGGGCGCTGAGAAATGCTGAACGTCGAAAACCTGTCGCTGCACTATGGCAGTTCGCAAATCCTGCACGATATCTCGTTTCAGGCTAATATAGGCGAAGTCACCTGCGTGATGGGCACGAACGGTGTGGGCAAAACCAGCCTGCTCAAGGCTATCTCCGGCACCCATCCGCTATCGGCTGGCACGGTCAGTATCGACGGGCGCAGTGTCGGCATGATGCCTTCCCACAGACTTGCGAAACTTGGTGTCGGGTATGTCCCCCAAGGGCGCGACGTGTTTCCCTTGCTGACAGTTCTGGAAAATCTGGAAACCGGGTTCGCCTGCTTGCCTGCCTCTGAACATTCCATTCCGGATGAGATATACAATCTCTTCCCGGTGCTCAGGGAGATGCTCCATCGACGCGGCGGTGATTTGTCGGGAGGTCAGCAACAGCAACTCTCCGTTGCCCGCGCGTTGATTACCAAACCCAAGCTGCTGCTGCTGGATGAGCCGACCGAGGGCATCCAGCCCAACATCATCCAACAGATCGGCCGCGTAATTTCGCATTTGCGCGACCGGGGTGACATGGCGATCATCTTGGTTGAACAATATTTCGAATTCGCCTTCGAACAGGCCGACCGGTTCGTCATCATGCGTCGAGGACGGATTACGAAATCCGGCGCTAAATGCGATATATCGAAAGCGTCCATTCTGGAGGCTGTTTCTGTCTAGGCGAAACCCAACCAGCGATTGCTGACGGGCACCCATACACTGATGCCTTCCGATCAACCAAGATTCCGCGCAACTGACGAATGTCCGGTCTGGGGAAGCTGCGCCGCAGCATCAGGTCGACTTGGGGCGGCGGTCACCCGATCGCGGTATTCAATTGTTTCTTTCGGCGAATTTCGCTCACGCTCAGTTTTGACGTATGGATGAATATGTATGCAAGATATATATACTAATATCAGATCTGTTTATGAAGGTTACCGTCCGAGTGTCAATTTGTCGCGGGTCTGTATGTCCCACGGCTCAGGAACATGAACTGGAGGAAAAATGTCCCTATTCCCAAAATTCACGCGTAGAGCGCTTTTGATGACGGTCGCCGCCGCTGCGACGGCTGCATCATCTGGTGCGGCGTTTGCCGGCGACATCAAAATCGGTTTTCTGCTCAAGACAATGCAGGAAGAGCGCTACAAGCGTGACCGCGCTGCCTTCACCGCAAAGGTTGAAGAGTTGGGTGGAGAGGTCATTTTCGATTCCGCTAACAACGACGAGCTGACTCAGCTTGGCAAGTTCGAGAATATGCTGGCCAAAGGCGCGAACGTGATCGTACTGCAGCCCGTTAACACCGGCACCGCCGGCAGCATGGTCAGCATGGCCAACAGTGAAGGTGTTCGCGTCGTCGGCTACGACTCGATGCTTGTTGATGGCCCGCTGGATGCGATGGTCATGCAGGACAGCTGGGCCGTTGGCCGTCTTCAGGGCGAAGCAATGGTCGAGTGGCTGAAAGAAAAGAAAGGGTCGGTGACCGGCAAGATCGCCCTGATTCAGGGCCAACCGGGCGATTCCAACGCCATGGCAATGAGCAGCGGCGTTCTGGAGATTGTTGAGGCAAACCCGGGACTGGAGCTGGTGACCAACCAGGCGCATGAAGGCTGGTCTTCGGAAAAGGCTATGGCCACGGCTGAAAACACCCTGACTTCGAACGACAACGGGATTGATGCTTTCATTGCAAACAACAGCGGTATGGCCCGTGGTGTGATTGCAGCGCTTGAAGCTCAGGATCTGGCCTCTGCTGATAAGGTTTTTGTTGCCGGTTCTGACGCGGACCTGGCTAACATTCAATATGTGGCTCAGGGCAAGCAGGCGGTCGAAATCTGGAAGCAGATTGACCCGCTGGCGGAAACCGCCGCTGAAGTGGCATTTGCTCTAGCCAGCAACCCAGATGGCGCTGCTATCGACATTCTGGACGAGGACAAGGTCATCAACAACGGTTATGCCGATGTTCCGACCATCGTCACGCCGATCACCCTGGTGACTCAGGACAACATCGACGACACGATCATCGCCGGCGGCTTTTACACCAAAGAAGAAGTCTACGGCAACTAATCGTCCCCAAGGATACACACAACTGAAGGAGGGCAGATCGCCCCTGTGCTCTTCAACGCGTGCCGCTCCCCGCGCAAGCTTGAAGAATGTCCTCCTTCCCTGTGATGTCCGGCGTATGTGGATGCAGCTGCATCCGAGATAATAACCAGCCTAAATTACTGAATATGATGGGAAATAATCATGTCTGACGTAGTCCTGGAAATGAAGGGTATCATCAAAGACTTCCCCGGAGTCCGCGCCCTAAACAACGTCAACTTTGAGGCCCGGTCCGGTGAGTTGCTTGCCTTGATGGGCGAAAACGGCGCAGGGAAGTCTACGCTGATGAAGGTGCTTAGCGGCGTGTGGCCCTACCCCACATACGAAGGCGACATTTTTCTGCGCGGCAAGAAAGTGCAGTTCGCTAATACTAAGGAAGCGGAAGAAGCTGGTATTGGCATAATCTATCAGGAGCTCAACTTGATCCCCGGCCTTACGGTCGCCGAGAATATATTCCTGGATCGGCAGTTCACGGATTCCAGGGGCAAGATCAACTGGAACCAGACTTTTTCAGAGACACAGAAGATCCTGACCGATCTGGGTATGAACGATATTAAGCCGACTGATTTGGTGCAGAACATCACGGTTGGCAAACAGCAGATGGTCGAAATCGCCAAGGCATTGTCGCAGAATGCAAAGCTCCTCGTTCTGGACGAACCGACATCTGCGTTGACCGACAAGGAGGTCAAAGACCTCTTCCGCATTATTCGCAAGTTGAAAGCCGATGGCGTTTGCATGTGCTACATCTCGCACAAGATGGAAGAGATCGAGCAGGTCGCTGATCGGATTGCGGTTCTGCGCGACGGTGAAACGATTGGTGGTGTGACGCCGATTGCCGATATTACCCTGGATCAGATCATCGCCCGCATGGTCGGTCGGGACATCAAGGATATGTTTCCGAAGGCTGACTTCGAACCCGGCGAAATCACACTGGAAGTGAACAATCTGACGGTCGTCAATCCTGATCTGCCTGGTGCATTCAAGGTGAAGAACGCCAGCTTTGTCGCCCGCAAGGGCGAGATACTTGGCATTTCGGGCCTTATGGGGGCCGGTCGGACGGAGTTGGTCGAAGGCATTTTCGGTGCTTATCCGCAGCACACCACTGGAGAAGTCAAACTCAATGGTGAAAAGTTGAACATCAATTCGCCGAAGGATGCGATCGAGGCGGGCATCGCCCTGCTGACCGAAGACCGCAAGGCGCTTGGTCTGTTCCTGGACAAGTCGATCTCATTTAACACCACGATCAGCTCGCTTGAAACGATCAGCTCAAAAGTTCTGGGCATCATCAACGACCAGCAGGAACGTAAAATCGTCAAAGAATATGTCGATCAGTTGGGTGTGAAAACGCCATCGATTGATACCGTCATTGGCACGCTCAGCGGAGGAAACCAGCAAAAAGTCATTCTGGGTAAATGGCTGAATTCGCGCCCCGATGTATTCATCCTGGATGAACCAACCCGCGGCATCGACATCGGTGCGAAGGTCGAGATTTACAAGTTGCTGAACGAACTGGTTCAGCAGGGCGTCACTATCATCATGATTTCGTCCGAACTGCCCGAAGTGCTGGGTATGTGCGACCGCATCCTCGTGATGTGCGAGGGCGAGATCGTGTCGAACTTTGCCAGAGACGACGCAAAAAAAGAATCAATCATGGCGTATGCCACCGGCAGCGCATAAGGGAGGAAGACAATGAGTGCTGATAGCAACGTTGCGGGTGTAGGTGCGGGAAGCACCAAGGAAAACCACCTGATTAATTTTATGAAAGAAAATGCGACGCTGATTGCGTTGATCGTCTTGGTCATCGGTCTCAGCTTTGCCGATGACGCCTTCTTTACTGCGCGAAACCTGAGCAATCTTTCCCGCCAGGTGACTATCATCGGGATCATTGCCGTTGGCATGACAATGGTCATCCTGATCGCGGGTATTGACCTGTCGGTCGGATCCGTCGTCGGACTGTCAGCCGTCGTATGCACCCTGTTGATGCAATACGGAGTGCCGACTTTTTTGGCTGTCCCAATAACGCTCGCGGTTGTCGGCGGCGGGATCGGATTATGGAACGGTTTCTGGATCGCGAAGTTCAATATTCCGGCATTCATCATAACGCTTGGCATGCTGACGATCGGACGCGGTCTGGCGTTGACGCTGACTAACGGCAGTTCGGTCCCAGTTACGAGTAAAGTGTTTCCTCTGATTGGCGGCGCATACATTTCACCGATGATCTCAAGCGTCGTGCTGATTGCTTGCGCCGCTTTGGCCGTATTCTCGATCTTTCGAGACGTGCAACAAAGCGTTGCTCACGGCATCGAGGTGAACAAGCCGGAACTGATCGTCAATGGCGGTGTCATGATCGCAGGCTTCGCGCTCGCCTTCCATGTGTTCACCAGTTACAAGGGTATCCCGGTGCCGGTCGCGATCTTTGCGGTCATCGCCTTTGCTGGTATCTACACGCTGAACAGCACCCGTTTCGGCCGCCGTCTGTATGCACTTGGCGGCAACGAAGATGCGGCGCGCCTGTCGGGCATCAACACTGTGCGGACGAAAATGATCGTCTACACTGTCGTTTCGGTCCTCGCCGCGCTGGCCGGTATTATCCTGGCCTCTCGCCTAAACGGCGCTTCGCCCAACCTGGGCACGATGTTCGAACTTGACGCGATCGCGGCGGTCGTCATCGGTGGCACTAGCTTGGCTGGCGGTTCCGGCAAAGTGAGCGGCACGATTATCGGCGCACTGCTGATCGGGGTTCTGAACAACGGCATGAGCCTACTGGGCGTCGTCACCTTCTACCAGCTCATCATCAAGGGCCTGATCATCATCCTCGCCGTGTGGTTCGATGTCATGCAGAAAAGAAAATAACCTGACATTGGCCCCCCCGGATCGAATGGTCCGGGGGCCAAATCGACGAATTACCTAATCACACAAGACAATTGGGAGGTGAGACATGGCACAGTCACGATGGGTAGCCCTACGTAACACAGGCTTGCGGGCCTTGAGCCTCGCCGGTTTTTTCGCCGCAGCTCTGCCTGTGGCGGCCGCCGCACAAGGCGACGGCGTCAAAATCGGGTTTCTGTTAAAAACCATGCAGGAAGCACGGTATCAGACCGACAAATCCCTGTTCATTGCGCGCGCTGAATCGCAAGGAGCTGACGTGATCTTTGACAGCAGTGGAAATGACCCGTTACGCCAGTTGCAACAAGTCGAGGAAATGCTGGATCTAGGCATCGACGTCTTGGTTTTGCAGCCGGTCAATACTGCGACTGCCGGTGCGTTAGTCAACTTGGCAAATGATCAAGGGGTCAAGGTCGTCGGCTACGATTCGATGCTGCAGGATGCCCCACTGGACGTCATGGTTATGCAAGACAGCTGGGCCGTTGGCCGGATGCAGGCTGAAGCGATGATCGACTGGTTTCGCAATACGCGAGGTAACGTTGCGGGTCGTGTCGCCCTAATCCGGGGGCAGCCCGGCGACGCCAATGCCGCCGCCCTCAGCAGCGGCGCGCTGGAAGTCATAAACGAGCATCCCGGGCTGGAGCTAGTCGCGGACCGCAGCCACGTAGACTGGTCGCCTGACCTAGCGCGCGACACTGTCGAAAACCTGTTGGTTGAATATGACAACGGCGTTGACGCGTTCATCGCCAACAATAGCGGCCTTGCATTTGGTGTTTTGGCAGCGTTGAGGGATGAAAAGCTTGACTCTACAGAGCAGGTATTCGTCGCCGGTTCCGACGCAGATCTCCGGAACGTACGTCTGGTGGCCAGTGACGTGCAAGCGCTGGAAATCTGGAAGATGATCAAGCCACTGGCCTACGCCGCCGCGGACATCGCCGTAAAGATCGGTCAATCACCGGACGCTGAAATCGACGAACTGATAGGCGAACATACACTGGTTAACAACGGCTTTGGCGACATCCCAACGATCATCACTCCTATTATTGCTGTGTCAAAGGATACGATTGATGCCACAGTGATCAATGGCGGGTTCTTCACCAGTGAACAGGTCTACCAAAACTAACGCCCCGGCAAAAAATGACCGTTCCGGCCGGCCCGCAATAACGCTGGCCGACCCACAAAAGACAAGGGCGCATAATGTCTGACAAGATCAACGTTGCGGTAGTCGGTCCGATCCCGCGGGACAATATCACTAGCTACCAGGGCGACACATTCGTGAAATTCGGCTGCGCTGTCTACACGGCGGTCTGCATGTCCTCACTCGCAGGGCCGGGATCGACAATCCATACCGTCAGCCACGTCCGCGAAAGGGATGTGCCAAAGGTTAGGGATCTGCTGTCGGCGTTTCCGAATATTGATGTAAGCCATGTGACTGGCGATGCCGATCAGGGGGCCGTCATCGACCTTGTTTATGTTGATCAGAACCGGCGAAACGAAACACAGACCGGTTTCATGAATCCGATTCTGCCCGAAGACATCGTCGATCTGATGGATTGCGACGCTTTCGTTTTCGTTCCGATTACCGATTTCGAGGTGCCGCTGGAAACTTTGCGCTACATCAAGGCCAACAGCGAGGGTCTGGTGGTTTTTGACGCGCATGGCCCCACCAACAGTTGTTCGATCCATGGCGAACGACACCATAAATTCTGGGTCGATCGGGACAGGTGGTTGCCCTATATCGACCTGCTAAAGATGAACCTCGAAGAAGCACAATGCAGCTGGTTCAAAGGCGAATACGGCTCCGATGAGTTACAGACAGTCGATGAATTAACGATGGATCAGCTGCCAAAGTTTGCACAGCACTGTCTGGATCGCGGCGTTAAGGCGCTTTATGTCACGCTCGATCAGCATGGGTGCGCCGTCTACCACAAAGACGCCAGCGGTAAAGTGCGGGAGCATCTTGTCAAACGCGTACTGGTCGAAAATGTCGTCGACACTACCGGATGTGGCGACAGTTTCGCCGGCGGTCTCGCCTTTGGTTACCTAAAGACCGGCGATTTCGTCAAAGCCTGCCAATTCGGCAACGCCGCGGGCGCGCAGCGATGCGCCAGCAGCGAGTTGGATGTCTACGGCTCGCTGGAAGAAACCGAACGTCAGATTGCCGAAGCTTACGGCGACTGAAGTATCTTCAACTAAATCTGAACGGAGCCGTGACATGCGTCCTGTGCTGAGCAGCAATGACTGGCTGATCGAAGAGACAGCTTTCGATTTTGAAGAGGCGAACTTCAAAGAGACGATATTTACGGTTGGTAACGGGTATCAGGGAACCCGCGGCTCGCTGGAAGAGGGACACAAGGGCGAGTTGACCGGCACGTATCTGTCGGGGGTCTATGACCATCACGATTCGACCGTGATCGACCAGGTCAACGCGCCAACCTGGTTGCCGCTAAAAGTCCGGGTCGGTGGCACGTTGCTCAACACGCAGACCTGCAAAGTTGTCGAGCACCGTCGCGTGCTGGATTTGCAGACCGGCCTTTTACATCGTGACACGTTGTTTGAAGAGAGCAGTGGCCACCGCACCCGGATCGCGAGTGCGCGTTTCGCCAGCTTTGCCGATCAGCATATCTGCGGCATCCGTCTGACAGTCACGCCAGAAAACCATTCTTCTGTAGTCACCGTCGAAAGTGCATTGGACGCCGAGCGCTACAACCTCGACAGGCTTCCGGCCTATCAGGGTACTCCAAAGTTCCACCCCGAGGTGAAGTGGGAAAAATGGGCCAAAAGCCGGCACATGAAAGTGACGTCTACAACCGCCAACGAGGACCATATCTATGTTGAAACTCGAACTCTGGACACGGAAATTTCAATCGGGATGGCGGCGGCAATGGACGTTCCCGTCGGAGGCAATTTTCACGGCACCGAACGCTCCTATGAAAGCGTTTCTCAGATAGCTTCGGTCGACGCGGTCATGGGGCAGAGTTATACGTTTGACAAGCTCGTCGCGATCTTCACGTCACGCGACCTGAATGGCGCAGAGCTGGGCGCAAGATGTGAAGCGGCGCTTGAGACTGCCCATGCCAAAGGAATCGAGACCTGTTTGAGCGAAAGTGTTGCAGCTTGGCGGCTCAAGTGGGAGGCTTGCGATTGCGTTGTCACCGGCGATGTCGAAGCCACCCGCGCGTTGAGGTTCAACATTTACCACCTGCTGATCGCCGCCAATGAAAACGATCCCCGCGCCAATATCGGTGCCAAATCGATGTCGGGAGAGGGCTATAAGGGCCACGTCTTTTGGGACACGGAAATCTTCTTGTTGCCATTCTATATTTTCACCCAGCCAAAGACCGCCAAGGCACTGCTGAAATATCGCTACAATACGCTGAATGGTGCGATCAAAAATGCTCGGATGAACGGGTTCAAAGGGGCGCAATACGCTTGGGAATCCGCCGACACCGGAGCGGAAACGACCCCAAAATGGACCCATGATGGCGTCAACCGGATCTGGACCGGCGAAGAAGAGATCCATGTCACGGCTTGCGTCGCATTTGGCATCCTGAGTTATGTCGCCGCCACGGGCGATCAGCAATTCATGCGCGATTTCGGCGCGGAGGTTCTGTACCAGACCAGCCGATTTTGGGTCAGCCGTCTTGAATTGAACGAGGGCGCGGATCGGTACGAACTGACCCGCGTAATTGGTCCCGACGAATTTCATGAGCATGTGGACAACAACACTTTCACAAACCGGATGGCCAAATGGCACCTGGAGCAGACCGCGCGTGTGTTCGCAGATCTCAGCGCCGCCGGATCGTCAGAACATGACTCCCTGCTCAATCGGCTGGGCCTGACGGCGGATGAGGTCAAAAAATGGACCAATGTCGCCGAAAAGATCTATCTGCCGGTTGATCCTTCCGGCACGCTGATCGAGCAGTTCGAGGGGTATTTCCAGCTTGACGATATCCCAATCGTGGAATGGGACGATAACCAGATGCCGTGCTATCCCGACGGGCACGACCATTTCTCGCTGAACGGCTCAATGCTGTTGAAGCAGCCCGATGTCATCATGTTGAACTACCTGCTGCCTGACGAATTTTCCGACGAGGTCAAAGCCGCCAACTACGCGTTCTATGAAAAGCGTACGATGCATAAATCATCACTCAGTCCGGCGATCCACTCGATCATGGGTATCGAAGTCGGCGATATCTCGTCCGCACACCGGTATTTCGAGCGCTCGGCCTTTGTCGATCTGATCAATAACCAGGGCAACACTCAGGACGGCATGCATATCGCCTCTGCCGGAGGCACGTGGCAATCGCTGGTCTGCGGGTTTGGCGGGTTCCGGGTCAAGCATGGCGAAATGACCTTCAAGCCCTGGCTGCCAGAGCAGTGGTCGGGCATCCAGTTTTCACTGAAATGGCAGGGTAACGACATTGCGGTCACGATTTTACGCGACGAATACCGGTTCTTGCTGTCGGCAGCAGTCGGAGTGAGCGAAATTATTGAAGTCTTCGGTCAACAGAAAACTCTGACTGCCGGACAAGAAGTGATTGTGAGCCCAATCCTTAATACTTAGCACCGGGAAACCCGGGTGGAAGCTAGTGACATGGCCCAAGATGTGAACATCGTCGCTGACATAGGCGGCACCAATACGCGCGTCGGTTTATGCGACGGAATTGAGCTGATCGACAGATCAATCCGGCGCTATCGCAATGCTGAACATTCGGGAATCGAGTCGATTCTGAGGGACTTCCTGTCCCACAATCCGGGGCGGCCCTTGGCGATTTGCATAGACATGGCAGGGCCCGTGCACAACGGCTTGGGAACACTGACGAATCTCGACTGGACGGTGAACTCCGAAGCGATAAAATTGAACTTCGGCGCGCCGATTGTGGCAGTCTTGAACGACCTTCAGGCACAGGGCCATGCGGTTCCGTATTTGCGCGATGACAGCCTGTCGGCGGTCTTGCCCGGGCAAAGGGCAGAGGCGGGCGCGGCACGGTTAGTTATTAATGTGGGCACCGGGCTGAACGCGGCATTAGTATTTGATGCTGGCGGGCGGACGTTGGTGCCTGCGGCTGAGGCCGGGCATGTGACCCTGCAGGCCATTGACGACGAAGAGAAACGCTTGCGCGATTGGGTCGCGGAGCGCCACGCGTCGCCGGGGGTGGAGGACATCTTGTCAGGGCGGGGATTGGAGGCTGTCTACGCTTGGGTGTGCCATGACGAGGGTAGCGAAACGTCATTGCAAGCCTCTGAGATCATGTCCCAATTCGAAGAAGACGAGCCGCGCGCCTGTCGCGCTGTCGCGTTGTTCGTGCGCTTTTTCGGGCGCTATGCCGGGGATCTTGCGTTGATTACTCTGCCTTTCGGGGGCATCTATCTGGTGGGGGGCGTGATCCGGCATTTGGGGCCGCATTTGCTGCGTATGGGCTTTGCCGAAGCCTTTGCGGACAAGGGGCGGTTCGGTCCTTTGGTTAGGAAATTCCCGGTGCATCTAGTGACCGACGACTACGCAGCGTTGTGCGGATGTGCGTGCCATCTGAGCGAAGTTCTGGCGATCAAGCAACTCGGCCTCAAGCCTGGCATCATCGCATAGGCAAGAGCACTGGCGCAAACTGGGCAGGCCGGATGCTATGGTGCCTGCCGCTCATTCAAGCGCCTTTGCAATTGTGTGGCTGCCGATTGATCGAGAATCAACTCGTTCACCAGTCCCCGGCAAATCAACTCGAATGCAGTATCGCCGCGCTCTTTTTGAATCGCGACAACCACTACGCCGCTTAGTCTGTTGTCGGCAAACGCGCGTTCGGCAATCGCGTGAACATGCTCGGTCTTCATGCCCGTCCACAGCTCGTTCAAGTCGTCGATCAGAGCTTGCTTGGCTTTGGACAATCCAGTCCTGGGGACAAGAATGCCACCCAAATCACCGATCACAAGTTGCCTGAGATCATTTGCTTTCAGTCCACCGGCCAATACTAGTTCGTCGAAACTGCCCAAAACCGGTGTGTTCGCGGACCCGATGCTGGAGATCAGCATATCCATCTGGTGGATCAGTGCGTCGGGGCCAGAAAAGACGCGATGATGACCAGGTGTGTCGGAGATGAAGCGCCAGATCGAGGCACGCATTTCCATGTCGTAATGCCGCGGAATATAGGCGGGAAACCCAGTCAGCTGCGGCCCTTGCCCCGGCGCCTTGTTGAAGGCCTCGTCAAGGATATCCGCCAGCCGACTGGAGGAATACCCATGATGCGCCAGGGAGACCAACTCGGCACAAACTGGAGAAAATGTGATTTGGCGGTTCCTGTTCAAAGGTTGCCGCGACGCTGTGATTCCGTCTGTTAGCGCTTTGATTGTGCGGCCCCAGGCAACGCCGACATTGCTGGACTTTTCGATCAACTCGATTAGCCGCCCGGCCGCTGTCCGCCCGAACCGCGCCCGCCGTTGCGCCAAAGCGACTTCAGTATTGCCAGGGCCGCTTTCGAAGACGCGCATCCGCGGTGTGTGAATACCTGCACGTTGGCAATAATTGTTCAAATCCGCAGCCATTCCGGAGGGGGCTAGCATCTCGTCAATTTGCCTGATCCAGTCGTCAGAAAACAGCTCGCTAGCGAAACGCTGCTCAATGACTAGATAGTTTTGCCTTTCCGCGTGCGCCAAGAGCCGCGACACTTGAGGTTGTGACAGCCCGCCCAGTACGAGTCCGATTTCAACCTGCGACATGTTGTGGATCGCCCGCATGTAGGCCGCGCATTGCGCACGCTCATCCAGGGAGAGTTTTCTGACGTCCATCATGCACCTTCACCATGCGTGAGCTCTGCTCTACAAATACCAGAATAACTATGCAGGATATTCATTCTCATGCAAACCGATTGTCGAAATGTCAAAGCGTGTTAGCTATTTAACGGAACACAACTCAGCTGAGGATCTGATATGTCAATCAAGGGACTAATATTCGACCTCGACGGCGTTCTAGTCGATACCGTGCCAGTACATTTCTCGGCATGGAGCCGCATGTTCAAGGAATACGGCTACGAATTTGGAAAACGGGAATATCGCAGCCTGGTCGATGGTCGCCCGCGATTTGAAGGCGCTCGCGCAGTGATGGTCAATCATTCCGAACAAGAGATCAGAGAGGCCGCTGACAAAAAGAACGAATACTATGTTGAAGTGATTGATCGCGGCGAATTTCAAGTCTTCGACGCCTCTGTCGCCTTGGTTCGTAAAAGCCTGGCAAACGGCTACGGTTTAGCCGCTGCGTCTAGCAGCGCGAATGTCAGGACCGTGCTTGAAAAAGCAGGGTTGTTGGACGCTTTCTCGGTTGTGATTGGTGGCGATGACGTCGAGAACGGCAAACCCAGCCCGGACATCTTTTTGGCGGCGGCTAAGGGACTTGGTCTAGCAGTCGAAGAATGCATTGTGATCGAGGATTCGTCCTCCGGTGTTCAGGCGGCAAAGAACGGTGGTTTTTATTGTGTGGGTCTGCAGCACGAAGATCATGCCGATGACCTGCTAGGCGCGGATGAGATCTTATCTTCCCTATCCGACCTGAGTATCGAGCAAATTGAAGTTTCGATTGCTTCACAGCCGATGACCTGACAGGACCGAGGTGACACGAAAACCCAAGTGGGCCGGCTTGCCAGGCGCTTCTCCACCGACGTCTATTCGGTTGAGTTGCCGCCACCGGCCGCAATCCAGACGCCTCCACATGCCAGATCGCGAGCCCCGGAATTTCAGTTCCGCAGAACCGATGGCTGCTGTTCGATGTCTAACCTGCTCAATCTTGAGGACAAGGCCGACCAGCGGCGCCCCATATGTGCAAATCAATCGTGTGCTGCACCAAGCCGTATGGCGCGGGTTCACGGCCCGTGTCGGGTGCCAATACAAAGAAAGAAACGCGCATAGCTAATCTCCTAGGCAAAGTTTACGCCATTGCTGGACATTGGCAGGTGTGTGACCATCGGCGCGCCGGAGGCAGCTATGGCATTGGCCAACGCTGGGCCAGCTGGCGGTGTACCGGGTTCACCTACGCCAGTGGGGGGCTCAGATGATGCCACGATATGCGCCTCTATGTTGCTAAGGTCGTAGATACGCAACGTCTCAAAATCATGGAAGTTCGATTGTTCGACCGCGCCGCCATCAAGCGTCAGCTCGGCGCGCATCACGTGCCCAACGCCGTACCCGATGCCCCCTTCGATCTGTGCCCTGATCACATCTGGTGTGACAGCAATCCCGCAATCCACAGCTGCGGTAAACTTTTCAATTGTCACGGTGCCGTCTGCGTCTGTCGAAATTTCACAGACTTCTGCGACATAGGATCCAAAAGACTTGTGGGCCGCGACGCCATGAAAACGGCCTTCCGGCAGTGTTTTACCCCACCCCGCTTTTTCCGCAGCCAGTCGGATGACGCCTGCCATTCGGGTTTGATCCGCGCCATCCCCAGACAGATATCCAAGACGGAATTCAACAGCGTCTTTACCTGATGTAGTCGCACATAAATCCATCATGCATTCCATGACATAGCCTGTATGACTGTGACCAACCGACCGCCACCAATTCGGAGTGGTCGGGCCGACTTGGTCTGTCAATCCGATGTGATGGACAGGCAGCTGATAGGGGCTTTCTCGCACACCTTCGACAGAGGTGTTGTCGACACCGTTCTGCACCATAAACCCCTCAAGGGCTGTCCCTTTGAATATTGGTTGGCCCGCGATACGGTGATCCCAACCGATAATATCGCCATTGCCATCAAGACCAACACGGACCTTGTGGGCATAGGCCGGACGGTAGTAGCCGCCGGTGATGTCATCTTCACGGGACCATTGCAGTTTGACCGGGCGCGACCTGTCTGTGACTGCGAAAGCCAATGCAAGTTCAACCAGATAATCTGCATCCGGCGTCGAGCGACGACCAAAGAATCCGCCTGCATACATGGTGTTGACTTGAACTTTGTCCATCGGCAGCTCAAGCACCTGGCTCAAAACGGCATGGCCCGCCGCAGGCGATTGCGCGCCATCATGCAGCAGCACACCGCCATCTGCCAAAGGCTCAACTGTGGCTCCCATTGCTTCCATCGGTGCATGGGCGAGGATTGGGAAGTAGAAATCACGCTCAACAACCTGCGCCGCGCCATCTATTGCAGCCGAAGACGTCGCAAGGTCGGTTTCGGAGGCTTGAAATTCAGGAACAGCATTGACCATGGCCAGAAGCTCGGCTTTCAACGCATCGGTGCTGCGGCTTTCTGCGGCCGAAAAATCCCACTCGACCTCAAGCGCATCGCGGGCCTGAAAGGCAGCCCAAGTCGTTTCGGCATAGGCCATGACGCCTTTGTTGTTGGGCATCTGAATGGCCATGATGAAGCCGGGTACATCGCGTGCCGCGCTGTCATCAAATGATGCAACCAAAGCACCCAGTCGAGGTGATCGCTTGATCGACACCACCATCTGGTTTTCGAGCTGCACATCCATCGAGAATTTGGCGCTGCCGTTGATCTTTGCCGGGGTATCCAATCGCGCCTTTTGATCTAAGCCGATCACCCGCCATTCGGATGGCTCTTTGAGCCGAGGCTCAGATGGGACGTCCATACCCGATGCCGCATCTACAAATTCGCTGATAGTGCCGGACTTGCCAGAACCGGAAATGACGCCGTCGCGAAGAGTGAGCGTGTCAAAGGGCACGTCCCAAGTTTGGGCGGCCGCCCCAATCAACATGTCACGCGTTGCGGCAGCAGCAGTTCGGTATTGCATGAACGAATTGGCGATTGCGGACGACCCGCCCGTTCCCTGACTGCCAAAGAAAAGGTTGGCATATCGCGCGTTGTCGGCTGGGGCCGTCTCAAACGTGATATCCTGAAGGGTCATGTTCATTTCTTCGGCAATTAACGCAGAAAGCCCGGTTGCGGTGCCTTGTCCGCCCTCAAAGTGCTTGATGATCGCAGCGACCGTTCCGTCTGGATAAATTTTGACAAACGGCGTGAAGTTCCCGCCAGATTGTGCAGTCATCGCGAGCGCCCCGCGTGCGTCAAAACCGAGTGTTAGAGCGACGCCAACTGTTGCGGTGGCTGTTTGCAGAAAACTGCGTCGAGATATGTTTGTGGTCATAGCTCAACCCTCCAGAATAGCAGCGGCGCGGTGGATCGCGGCACGAATGCGTGTGTAGGTAGCGCAGCGGCAGGCATTGCCACCCATCACTGTATCGATCACCTCATCAGTAGGTGTGGGATGCAGCGTCAGCAGATCGACGGCTTGCATAATCTGGCCCGATTGGCAGAACCCACATTGAACAACATCAAGCTCTTGCCAGGCCTGTTTGACAGCGTCCGCCTCGGGTCCGCTCACAGCTTCGATCGTCGTCACGGACGCGCCTTCAACATCGCCGACGGCCATTTGACATGACCTCACGGCGGCTCCGTCGATATGCACAGTACAGGCGCCGCATTGGGCAATGCCGCAGCCATATTTTGTGCCGGTAAACTTCAATTCATCACGGATCACCCACAAAAGTGGAGTGTCCGGGTCGGCACCAACACTGTGTGTCGCGCCGTTCAAATTTATTGAGATCGCCATCGTTCCTACTCCATCATCTCAGGGAATTTGTGGTTTTACTTGCTCGGATCGCCGGACGCCCACGCGACGCCATCGCCCCGATCCATTGTCGCCATCTTCGCTATATCCGCGTTATCAATGGCGAACGAAAACAGATCGATGTTCTGGCGCATACGATCAGGATTGAGGCTTTTGGGCAAGACGGCGTAACCGTTCTGCACACCCCACCGCAGCAAAAGCTGCGCCTCAGTGACACCGTATTTGGCCGCCATTCCTTTGAACGCGCCACCATCGGCCATCATATCTTCCGTCTTGGCGCTGTCCTGACCTGCCTCAGTCCGCCACGTGGAAAGAGGGACAAGGCTGCTATAGGCAATTGGGGCGATGCCGTTTTCCGCCATATAAGCAATCAAGTCTGGCTTTTGTGACCATGGATGCAATTCAATCTGGTTGGCATCGGGCATCGGCAGACCCGCCGCTTTGATCTCTCCAAGATGATCCTGGTTGAAGTTGCTAACGCCAACGGAACGGGCTTTTCCGGCGGTTTGAAGGTCGAGCAAGGCACGCCACTGTTCGAGCCGCTGATCCCCGCCGTAAGGTGCGTGGATCAGGTACAAATCCACATAGTCCAAACCCAAGCGTTCAAGGCTGGCATCACATTCGGCGATGGTTTGTTCCTTGGTCTTGGGCGCATCACCCCAAGCTGGGTTCCCTGGCCAAAGCTTGGCCGTCACAAACAGCGCATCCCGCGACACCCCAGACAAAACCAGCCCGTCGCGAATTCCAACGCCAACGGTGGTTTCATTCTGGTACCCCGATGCGGTGTCGATATGGCGATACCCACTGGCGATTGCGGTACCAACTGCAGTCGCCGCATCATCATTGGAAATAAGGTACGTGCCGAAACCGACAGCAGGGATTGCGGTGTTGGCGTTCAGAGGGAAGGACAGCATTACAGTTCTCCGGTGCAGGTCATTGTAGATCTCAATCTAGCCACCGACTGGCCGATATACCTGTCACATCCTCCGAAATTCCTGCCTATTCCTACGAAGGGTCGTTTTTCTGGGAGATTTGTGGGCAAGGAGTTGGTAAGTGCTTTGTGGAAGGGGACGCAATGTCACTTGATACCTTAGAGGCCCTTACAGAACGCTACTTCGTAGAAAAACAGGGCGATACTGCGTTAGCATTGCCAAGCTTGTTCGCCGTTCGAAAAAAGGAAGTCAGCGAATTTGAGACTATGGTCTACGATCCGGTGATTTGTTTAATCCTGCGAGGCAGAAAAGAAACACGTATCGGCCACCGATCCGTGTCTTTGACCCGTGGCGAGGCTTTGCTCGTCAGCCACGACCTGCCGCTATCTGCGAAGATTTTGGAGGCGAGTCCCGCCGCGCCGTACCTGTCGCTCATTCTCAGGTTGGACCTCGGCATCATTCGCAGCCTTTATGAGCAGGTCGGCGAAGCTGTTACAGAAGTGCCCGGTGCACGCTCACTTGCCACCAGTACTGCACTCTCAGCCTGGACTGACCCTCTTGGGCGATATCTTGCGATGATGGATAACCCATTGGAAGCCAAGGTTGTCGGACCACTTATTCTCAAAGAGATACACTTTCAGCTTCTTATGTCCCCCATTGGTGGCATGTTGTGTAATCTGCTGGCCGTTGACAGCCACGCAAGTCGCATCGCGAAGGCGATTGCCAAGATCAGAACAGACTTCCGCAAACCAATGATTGTGGCTGAGCTAGCAGAGTTGGTCAGTATGAGTCCTTCTTCATTCCATGAGCACTTCAAGTCGGTTACGAGCACGACGCCGCTGCAATATCAAAAAGATCTACGTATGATCGAGGCGCGCAGCCTGTTACAAGGCGGAAGCCACTCAGTCTCGGCCTCAGGTTTCGACGTTGGATACGAAAGCCCAACGCATTTCAGTCGCGACTACGCCCGCAAATTTGGGTGTTCACCCAAACATCATCTCGCATCCGTCTGAGACTTCAAAGACCCGAAAGAAGATGTGCTGGACGCATATTTGAAGGCCCGAAATCCGCTGAAGATCTG
>CBDTVL010000019.1:0-26858 GCA_965363755.1 uncultured Sulfitobacter sp. | reverse complement strand
CCGCGAAGAGCACGAAGGTCCTGTTAGGGCCAGAATCGGGCATCGGGCCACATATCTAGAGAGCCAGTATTATCTTTTACGTCGACACGCAGCAGTTTGCACTTTTGTAGGTTCTGGCCTAGTCGATCCTGATCTCGATCTGGTCAGAGCGCCCTTTTGCGTCGACAATCGAAATGCTCGAAAATCCGCGCCCCGGACGTGGGATTGCAACTTGGCGGGTGAATACGCCGGTTCCGGCTGGTGCACCGTTTGCAAAAACCGTGAACGGCGGAACACCTCGGCTTAGTCTCAAAGTGAGGGGTTGGTCGCTTTGCTGCAACACTGCGCCATCTGGTGGAAACGCCAGTTGAGGTGCGTCGGCCGGTTTTTCAAATACAGCATGCCGACCGCGAAACACTTGCAGCGGTTGGGGTAAGTCGGCGGTTTGCACCATCAGCGTGGCAGGCGGCGGCGCAGGCAACAGCGAAAGAGTTGGTTTGAGCCGGCCAAACGCTTCAAACAGGACCGGAGCGGCCAGGTTGGCGCCAAACGCTCCGGGCACCGGCGTTCCGTCAGCGCGCCCCATCCAGACGCCAATAACGTGCTGTCCGTCATAGCCAATCGCCCACGCGTCCCTGTGACCATAAGAGGTTCCTGTTTTGTAGGCCAGTCGTCCGCGTGGTGCCCCGGGCGGCGGCGCGAGCCCGGACAGGATGTGCCCAATGTGCCAGGCTGCGACATCTGTTGTGATTGGAACGCTGTCAAACGGACGCGCTTGTGATCTCCATTTCAGATCAATGCTCTGTCCGCCATTGGCCAATCCGCCGTAAAGCTGAACGAGTTCCTCAAGACTCATCCCCAAGCCGCCCAGCGCTATGGCAAGGCCGGGCTTTCCACCCGGCACTTGCGGCTCGGCCCCAGCCCGTCGCAAAGCCGCCATGATATGGGCTGGCCCAATGTCATCCGTCAGCAAAACGACTGGGATGTTCAGCGAGAGCTGAAGCGCATCACGCACCCGGATTTGTCCCCGAAACTGACCATCAAAATTCTGCGGTGCGTAGCGGCCAAAGGCAACTGGCCGGTCGTCAATCAGAGTTTCCGGGTGTGCCAGACCCCGATCAAAGGCCAGCGCATAGATCAACGGTTTCAGCGTTGATCCCGGCGAGCGTATCGCTGTTGTCATGTTGACAAATCCCTGTCGTCCATCAGCACCATCATAAAACGGCGAGCCGACAGAGGCGAGGATGTCGCCCGTCGTGTAATCCGCAACCACAATGGCAGTGGACAGGCGCGGGTCGTGGCCTCGCACCGCGTTTTTTGCCAGCGACTCGATCGACGATTGCAGATGAATATCTATCGTCAGGTCATGAAGTGATGTGGTCGGGTCAGACGCGATGGCGCGATCCCCAAGATGTGCGGCATATTGCGGAAAAGCGCGTTGAGCTTCTGGCACTGGCGCGTTCGCGGCATCCTGCGCGACATCAATGCCAATGACGTCAGCCAACCTGCTCAACACCCGATCGCGGGCGGCGCGCGCCTCAGTCGCGTACCGATCCGGTCGGCGACGTTCCGGAGCCTGAGGAAGCGCTATGAGAAGGGCAGACTGAGCGGGAGTCAGGCGTGTGGGTTCTTTTCCGAACCATGCCAGCGCCCCCGCCCGTACCCCTTCCAGATTTCCGCCATAAGGTGCATGGATCAGATAGAGCGAAAGAATAGCCTGCTTGTTCAGTTTGCGTTCTAACGCCAGCGCCACCCGGATTTGCCGAAGTTTTCCGGCCCACCCACCGGTGCCAGAGTTCTCCAGTAACCGCGCAACCTGCATCGTTAGCGTCGATCCCCCGGAGACGATCTTCTGAGACCAAAGCGCCTGAACGGTCGCACGCAGCATCGCCAGCGGGTCAACGCCGGTGTGTCGGTAGAACCGCTTGTCCTCAAAAGAGATCAGCATTTTCACGAAGGTCGGGTCAACGTCTTCTTCCCGAACGTTGAGCCGCCAGATGCCATCCTCGACCATGTAGGCGCGCAGCAGGGCCCCACTCTGATCGCGCACTTCGATCGAAGTCTCAGCCAAGACCAGCGGCAGTTCCGTGGTGTCGATCCATTGATCCAGCCCATCGCGCAGCGCGGCGCCGGTGTAGAGAAGCAGCACCACAACAAAGAGGCCGCAGCGTCTCATTCAACGACAACCAGTTGCCCCGTTTCCGTGCGCGCCCGATAGTGCGGCCGGTACATGTCTTCGACAGACGCTGCAGGATGATGGTACCTGCCGGGTGATATGGCGCGGACGACATATGCAAGGTCGATCTGCTTTTGCCCGCGCAGATCGACAGCGGCCAAAAACCGGTCGGCGCGGAATTCAGTGTGTTGTGCTTCGGTTGGATTCAGCCAATCGAGGGCCCGAACATCACCCGAGCGCAGAAGGTTTGGGTTGTCGATTTCAAATCCAGCGGGCAGCGGGTCGTTGATCATCAAACGCGCCTGCACATTTTCAACAGGTTTGATACGCAAGACGGCGACATACCGGGTTCCGACAAGGGCCGGCGACGTGATCGGATTGCCCTCCATCGTGTAGTAGGATCGATCTATTGTGTACCCGTAACCGCCGGCGTCGGGCGCGACCTCTGGCACACCAAACGTGGTCAGGGTCAGGTCAGTTGCGGCGCCGCTGGTGTTGGTAATGGCAACGGGTGTCAGGCCGTCATCCTCAAGCAGTCGCACAAAAGGGCCTGAGACGGCTACACCATCAACGCTCAGGCCCGATTGACCGGCATCAGTTGTCAGCGCATGGGCAGCCAGAAGAGACCACGCGGCCTCTTGCGTCGACAGGGTTCGCCCTGCGCTGCTGATCCGTTGTGCCAAGGCATCCCGATCTACAGTCGCGCTGCCGGATTCGGCGGCCAATGACAGAACGCCTGCCGCGTCGCGCAGATTGCTGCCGTAATCAGCACGCCACAGGGCAGGTTCCTGATCCGCATGGGCGGTCATCAAACGCGCCGCCCGTCTAAACATGCGATCGGCTCGTGTTTGGTCTCCATATGCCGCCAGAGCAGCACCCAGCTGTGCAGCGGCGAGCGGTGTCTCAAAGGCGTCAGCCTTGGTGTCTGCATAATAACGCAGGTCGCCCATCGCCGCGGCGCCCTCGCGGGCCAATACCAAAAGCGCATAGGCGATATCTTCGCCCCCTTGATCAAAATCGGGTGCGTAGTTGATCCGATTGCGAAGATTGTCCATTGCCAAACGGAATGCCAAATCAGGAACAGTGTAACCTTGGGTTTTGGCACGGCTCAGAAAGTCACTTACGTAGGCATCAAGCCAGTAGTCACCTGAGTCCGCCCGCCAGAGCCCAAATGCTCCGTTAGAGGCTTGACGGCTGAGTACCTGTTCGATGGCCTGATCGACACGCATTTGCACGTCCGGGCCAGAACCGAGGCCCATCGTCTCGGCCACACCACTAAGATAGAGAAGCGGCATTGCGCCAGAAGTCACCTGTTCGGTGCATCCATAAGGGTAGCGGTCCAAAGTGGTAAGAAGCCCCGGCGCGTCAAATCGGGCCAGAGGGCCAGCGGCAATGGTTGCCGATGCAGTGCCGGGCTGAAAACCGGTGAACACATTGGCGTCAAACGTGAATGTGTCGCCAGCAGCCAGATCAAAACGCCGGGTCGTCGCAATTTCGGGGTCATTTGCGCGTACTGAAAGGGTCAGCGTTTTGATCAACGCATGACCGTCAGGTGTGATCAGCGTGGTTTTTATGGTGTGATTACCAACGTCTGCTGATGTGATCGGCACTGTGAACGTCGCTTTTCCACTTTCAGCCAAATCAAACTGCCGCGGCAAGTTCTGGTCATTCAGAGCAAGCCCCTCCGCCGCCACGGTCAACCCCATTTGCCCGGACGGCCCGTCCGCGTGCACTATTTCAAGAAGCATCTGGCTGCTGTCGCCGGGGGCCAAAAACCGTGGCACGGTCGCGGTCACTACAACCGGGTCCCGCAAAACCATATCCGAGCTGGCGGCGCCAACGCCACTTGGCGACCAGGCGACAACCATCATCCGAATGGTGCCATTAAAGGGTGGTATTGCGACGTCGATTTCTACTGTTCCATCTGGCCCGACTTCGATCGGCCCGCTGAAAAAAGCCATGAGCTTTTCAGTTGGCGGTGGCGACTGCATCCGCGCCGCATTGCTCGCGTCCCCTCCCGAGCGGACGGTGCCGAGCGCGCCATTCATCCCGTCGATTAGCTGACCGTAAATGTCGCGCAACTCCATACCCAACCGTCTTTGGCCAAAATAGTGACCCTCAGGATCAGGCACAGCAAACCCGGTCAGGTTCAGAATGCCAAGGTCAACAGCCGCGAGTGTGACATATGCTGTCTCACCCTTGGCCACTTCTGCAACAGAAACGGTAACAGAAGTCTTGCCGTCTTTTATCTCACTGTTGGCGAGCACGGCAGGTGCAGTGATATCCACCTGAAGCTCCTTGCCCTCAGGCCGGATGCTTGCATGCGCCAGCCCCAGCGCGCGGGCCGGGTTTTGGCCGGCACTGACATCCATGGGCCTAACGACCGAAGCCGTGACATAAGCGCCCGTTCCCCACTCTTTTGTGACCTGCAATGGAATCAGGTTCTCGCCAGCATGGACCTGAACCGCTTGCCGGTAAATCAACCGGTTCGACATCACGGTGATCAGTGCTGTCCCGTCAAATCTGGGCACCAGACGCAATTGCGCGATGTCCCCTGCGCCATAGTCAGGTTGGTCCAGCGAAATGTCGAGAGTGTCCGGTGTAGCCGAGGCATCAGCAGGTGCGTACCAACCGGCGAAAAACTCAACCGCCGAGGCGACGTAGCCACCGGTGAGACGCTCTACAACCAGTTCATATTGCCCCCATTCGACAGGGTGAGCGATGCGGAGCGGGCCACCCCCAAGCAGCGCCTCGCCAGTCGCCACACGTTTGCGAATAGTTGTCGGCTCCCAATTCCAGTTGCCGTATAGCTGATACCATTCATACCGCGTTTCGACCCGGTTAAGGCTCCAGCGAACATTGATGTCCATCGGCGCCAGATCGGGGCCGATGCCGATCACTTCGAAGGCCGCCTCTGACCCTTCGGCGGCAACTCCGTCAAACAGAGGTTTGATGCCAATCATGGGGCCAGAAGGCGACAAGGCGCGCACGATCTGACGCTCGACCGGGCGACCTGACCCTTCCGAGACCCGAACAGTAATCTGCGCTTCCAGAGGCCGTGCCGGATCGGTGAACTCCGGGAATTCGAGCGGCAGCACTAGCTGCCCAGTAGCGTCAGTACGGGTCTGTGGGTTCAGATATTGGCTGCGCGGATCGAACCGGGTGTCGTAGCGACCGAATTGATAACCGGGATAAACATCAAGCGCATTGAGTGACTGAACGGTAATCTCACCTTCGACGGCCAGATCTGCGCCCGGCGCCCCAAAAAGGTAACGGGCAGAGATGGTCAGCGGCGGTGTGTCTGCGGCATCAAATGGACCGTCCGGCACAGCCAGATCAAAATCGATCCGCTCGGGCAGGAAATCTTCGACTAATACTGTCTGGCTTTGCAGCGGCGGCGCATCCAAATCGGACTTCAGATCGATCCGCCACGTGCCGCGCGGGGCGTTGCCGCCTATTGGTACGGCAAAAACATGACCGCCCGCGACACCTCCACTGGACAGGTGCCGGCTGTATTCTGCCCCATCCGGTCGCTTCAGGATTGCCGTCAGCGGCAACCCGTCAAGCGCAGAGGCATTTCCATCGCGCGTAAGTGCTGTGATGTGGATCACCTCGCCCACCCGGTACGCCCCACGATCTGTTGTCATGAACGTATCAACCGGCGGTGACGACGGGCGGCCCTCGACCCCTCTGTCAGACAAATCAAAAGCTGGATCAGTGAGCGACAAGAATGCAAAATCCTCGTCGCCTTGCTGCACCATGACAAGTGCTGGCGCAGCCCCTCCGGTCCCGCGGGTCAGACCGGGCGGGAATGAAGCGTGGCCGTCCGGATCAGTTTGCGTCTTGCCCAGAACTGCATTGGCACGCGACAAAAGCGTCACGTCGAGCCCTGATTTGGCGGCTGTATCGGATAGCGCCCGCACAGTCACATGCAGGCCATCAGTCCCCAATTGGGTACTTAGTCCCAGATCAGACAGCACAAACCACTGTGTCGCGCCAGGGTCGTCATAGGGGTCTGCCCCCGGAACCCGGGCCGTCAACGCATAGATCCCGGCAGGCAGACCAGCAATTGCCTCGTCCATAGGCAAGCGCGTCGTCATATCGCGGTTCAGAACATTCTGGACATCAGCAGCACCAGTCCAGATTTCCTCGGCAATCTCTGACGCAAACAGCTGATCTTCGTATTGTGACAAAGGTCGGCCAAAATAGCTGTCCTGCACTGCACGCAACAAATTGCGGTCACTCACGCGGCGCAATTGCAAATCAACAGTCTCAAGGTTGACAGTTTCAACCGGCAAGGCCGCTCCAGTAGTTTTTGGTAACACATAAGCGCGCCCTGGAAAGCGGACCGAGGCGCTGCGGTCGCGCACATAAAGGTTCAGAGTGACATCTTTGGCGAGTGTTTCGCCACTGGCGGCAGGCAGTCCAGTTCGGAATGTCACCTGATAACGGCTGCCATGCTCGGCACCATCAAGGCAAAGTTGGCGCCCATCCGGTTGCACAACCAGTGTGGCATCAGGCACACGAACAAACGGTTCGTAATCAACCCCCAATTTTATCAATGCCTCGGAAAACTCGGCGCAGATGCGCGGCGCGGCTGCGTTGTTATCAACCCGGTGCTCGGTAATGCGAAATCCGTACTTTCCAATAGCCCTGTCCAACGCAGCCTCGACATCGTCGCGAGGCTGGATGGCTTGGGCCAATCGCAAGGCCGGTATCATATCGCGACCCCTGCCGTTTTCTTCAAAAGCCCGCGCCATGATGGATAGTGCGCTAACCTGTCCAGCCGGCCGCGTGGCGCGCAGATAGGCATTCACGACGGCGGAAAGTGCTCGCCGTTTATTGCGGGCGCGGTCAGAGCCGTTGTCCGTTTTGATCGCAAGGTTGAGGCGCGCATATTCAGCCCACAGATCGCTTCGATCCGTCAGCGAGACAGCCATCCCTGTCCAACGCATGGCGCTTACAAAATTGCCTTCGCTTTCGCGCGCCCGCGCCGCTTGCAAAACCTGTTCCAGTTCGCGCCCACCGGCTGGATGCCAACCGCCGATTTTGCCGGCCAGCACTACGGCCTCTGTCAGGTCTTGCTCTTGCAGGAAGTTCATTTCGGCGGCACGGACCGCAGCAATGGCCAATACCGTCGGCTTAGTTGCGATCCGCTCGGCCGAAAACGCGCCCGCATACGGCTGTCGGTCGCTGATGCTGCTTTTTGGAAAACAAGCGTCTGAGCGGGTGTTGAAGGTAAAGGCCCGACACAGAGTGTTTGTGTCGCATGCGCGCTGGCAGGCATTGAAATTGGTGTCAAAAAGCGCCGCCAGATCAGACCCGTAAAAGTCGACATCCCGGGTTACGACAAAGCGGCTATCCGGCACAAAAGTCTGGGCAGCCACAAAAGGCGCCAACATAATCCAAAACAGCAAGGTTAGGCCAAATCGTTGCATCAAACTCTCCTTTTGCGGTCTTTCGCACGTGGTCAGCGTGACATGCGCCTGCCCATGTTGGCAACGATTCCCCAAGGCCATTTTAAGCCAATCTTCACCATAACCCGTCAACGTCACCCGGCATTTGCGATAGATTTTCCGGAGAGCAGGCATGAGCCTTGCCAACAAACTGGCTGAGGAAAGGCGCGCCCGATTGGCTGCGGAACGGCTTCTTGAGCTCAAACAGGCCGAGCTATTTGCGGCCAACCGGAAATTGGGCAGTCATGCGCGCGCCCTGTCTGACGAGATCGTCGAGACGCGAGCAGAGGTTGCCAACGTGCGCGACGAGAACGTCCGTGTAAAATCTGACCTGACCGTGGCCCATAAGAAAGTAGAGATTGCAGAGCGGCGGCTGTGGCATTCAGTTGAGACAATCGAGGATGGTTTTGCAGTATTTGATGCTGATAGCGAGATGGTTGCAGCTAATGCAGCGTATCTATCGATCTTTGATGGGCTGGAAGAGGTGGAGCCGGGAGTTAGCTATATACGCCTCCTGCAGTTTCTGACCGAAGAGGGGATCGTCAACACGGGTAACATGACGGCCGACCATTGGCGCACAATGATGACTGACCGCTGGCAAAGTTCCCTGCCAGAACCGATCGTTGTTGAATTGTGGAACGGGCAGTTCGTCAAGCTGGTCGACAGGCGCGGTCACGGTGGTGACATCGTCTCATTGGGCCTCAACATCACCGCCTCGGTCCAATATGAGCGCCAGTTGAAAGAAGCCCGCACCAATGCCGAAGCCGCAAACCGGGCAAAATCTGCGTTCCTTGCCAATATGAGCCACGAAATAAGGACACCTATGAATGGTGTTGTGGGCATGGCGGAATTGCTGGGCGATACCAGTTTGACCGAAGAGCAACAGCTATATGTGAACACAATCAGGAATTCTGGTGAGGCGCTGTTGGTGATCATCAATGATGTGTTGGACTACTCCAAAATCGAGGCCGAGAAACTGGTCCTGCACCCCGAACCTTTTGATCTGGAAAGGTGTGTCCACGAAGTCATGATGCTGCTGCAGCCCTCTGCCCGCGAAAAGGGCATCGATCTGCTGGTGGATTATGATCTCTTCCTACCGACAGAATTTGTTGGCGATCCGGGCCGCATTCGTCAGGTCATGACCAATCTGATGGGCAATGCAGTCAAATTCACCTCCGAGGGTCACGTGATGGTGCGCGTGACCGGTGTACCCGCCCCTTCCAGCGAAAATAGTCAGATTCATATCGCCATTCTGGACACTGGCATTGGCATTCCGGAAGACAAAGTCGGCCTTGTCTTTGGCGAGTTCAATCAGGTTGAAGACGAACAGAACCGCCAGTTTGAAGGCACCGGTCTCGGGCTTGCCATCTCGCAACGTCTGGTCTCGTTGATGGGTGGCAAGGTCTGGGTTGAAAGCGAACTGGGCGTTGGCTCGTGCTTTGGTTTCAATCTGAGCATGCCATTGTCCGGCAATGTTCAGTCTCAGCCACCGAATCTGACCGGCCGTTTGAAACATGCCATGATCGTCGATGATCTGGCGGCCAATCGCGAAATTTTGCAAAAACAGATGGGGCAATTGGGTATCCGCACCACAAGTTGTGAAGGTGGCGCTGCTGCTCTTGCTGCATTAGATTCAACTGTTGATCTTGTTGTGACAGATCACAACATGCCCGGCATGGATGGTCTGGAACTGGCAGCCGCGATCCGCGCGAAAGGCAACCAGGTGCCTATCATATTACTGAGTCCGAATCCGAGCTTTGCCGAGATGGACCCGGCGCAGGCCTACCTGCACGCCATCCTGCAAAAGCCACTGCCAAGGCGCGATCTGTTTGCTCGGCTTGAGGAGTTGATAAAGGAAGGGGTGCTGCCGGAACCGACCACGTCGGACCTCGCAATGTCAGAGCGTGAAAATCAGCCCGAGCTCGTAGAAAGCCGACTGATGCGTGTCCTCGCAGCAGAGGACAACAAAACCAACCAGTTGGTGTTCCGAAAAATGGTCAAGGATTTGAACATCGATCTCAAGTTTGCCGGCAATGGCATCGAAGCCGTTGAAGCCTTTCAGACCTTTGCTCCTGATATGATCTTTATGGACATCTCGATGCCAAAAATGGACGGGAAAGAGGCTACGCAGGAAATTCGCAAACTTGAAGCGGCAAGTGGCGCGCACATCCCGATTGTGGCGCTGACCGCGCACGCAATGGATGGGGATGAACAGGGCATTCTGGCGGCAGGCTTGGATCACTATCTGACCAAACCCCTGCGCAAGGCCACCATCCACGGTAAAATCGCCGAGTTTTGCCCCGCTGAAGCGGTTCCGCCGATGCAAGAGTTACATCAGGCCGCCGAATAGGGCCGTACAAATACTGGTTTGTCGGGCGCGCTCAGATCTGGTTGAAATTTGTAACCGCCGCTATCAAAGTCTCTGAGCGCATCGGGAGTGCTGAGCCGCCTTTGTATAATGAAACGGGCCATTGCGCCGCGCGCTTTTTTCGCAAAAAAACTCACAATTTTAGGTGCACCTGATTTGTCCTCCATGAACATTGGGGTCACGACCCGTAGTTTCAGGGCTTTGAGATCAACAGCGCCAAAATACTCCTGACTGGCACAATTGATCAGCACGTCGCTTCCAGTCTGATTGGCCTGCGCATTCAGCGCTTTGGACAACCCGTCGCGCCAGTACTGATACAAATTTGATCCCCGTCGGGTCTTTAACCTGCTGCCCATTTCCAACCGATAAGGCTGGATCGCGTCCAACGGGCGCAGCACGCCATAAAGCCCGGACAATATGCGCAGATGCGCCTGCGCATAGGCCACCTCATCAGCGTCAAGACTTGCGGCCTCGAGACCCTGATACGTGTCCCCGGCAAAAGCCAGCGCCGCAGGGCGCGTGTCCTCTGCCGCCGGTTCGGTCGCAAAACGTCGGAAACGATCCCGATTCAGTCGCGCGAGATCAGGGCTGAGATCCATCAGTTTCTGCAAATCACCCAGACCCAGATTGCGGGCCGTGCGTACCAGTCTCACCGCGTCTTCCTGAAAATCAGGCGTTGTCGGTATAGTCGAAACCTCTGCCCAATCCAGTCGCTTCGCAGGCGAAATCACCACCAGCATGATACATCCTCTTGTTTATGAGCTGCAGACCTAGCCCGCCGCACGCAATACGTCCAGAAATGCGCCGCCAAATCGTTCGGCACGACGCTCGCCCAAAAGCCGCTCCATTGCTTGTTCGTCCTGTGGCCGGTTCGCTGCAACTTTGGCCAATAGCGATGCGGAACAGCTTAGCGGTTTGTCTATTCCGCCATTGCCACGCGCCAGATCGGCCTGCGCTTCCAGCAGTCGGTCAAAGAGATCACCCGCCGGTCGTCCAGCCAATTTGCGACGCGTTGGATGCATCTCCTGACTGGTCCCGGTGATCACCTCCAGAAACGCTGTGCCATAACGCTCAAGTTTTTTTGCGCCAACACCGCCGATACCGGCCATCGCGTCCAATGTCGCGGGCCGCTTCTCGGCCATTTCAATCAGGGTCCGATCCGTGAAAATGATATACGCAGGCACTTTGGCAGCCTCCGCAAAAGCCCGGCGGCGGGCCTTGAGCGCGGACAGCAGCGGTGCATCTTCTTCTGACACCAGCATTTTGATCGCAGGCCTACGTTGTGCGGCGGCTTTTCGGATCGTATCGCGGCGCAAGTTGATCGTCGCCTGATCCCTCAGGATTGGCAACGCCTTGTCAGTCATGCGCAATGCGCCGTGGCGTTCAGGATCCGGACGCACCAGATCATGGCCCATCATCTGACGGAACACCGCCTGCCAGCCCCGCTTGTCGTATTCGGTTCCCACACCATAGGTGGGTAACTGATCGTGCTTGCGCAGCCTGATCTTGTCCGTCGCGGTGCCTGTGAGAATGTCAATCAGATGTCCGGCACCAAACCACTCATCGGTTCGTAGTATGGCAGACAATGCCTTGCGCACAGCAATGGTCCCGTCAAATACATCTGCAGGTGTGTCGCAAAGATCGCACCGCCCGCAGGCAATGTCGCTCTCTCCAAAATAACCAAGAAGAGTTTTGCGACGACATTCCAGCGCCTCGGCCAGACCCAATAGTCCATTTAGGCGCGCGTGATCGGCAGAGCGCCTTTCCAGCGGAGCCAACCCTTCGTCAATTTGGGTGCGCCGCAGGCGAATATCTTCTGGGCCGAACAAGGTCAGCGTTTCCGCCGGTGCGCCGTCTCTGCCCGCGCGGCCAATTTCCTGATAGTAACTCTCAATAGATTTGGGCAGGTCGGCGTGCGCGACCCAGCGGATATCCGGTTTGTCGATCCCCATGCCAAAGGCAACCGTCGCGACCACAATCAACCCGTCTTCCTGCTGAAAGCGACGTTCGGTGATGCGGCGATCCTCGGCGTCCATCCCGCCGTGATAGTGGCACGCAAGATGCCCCGCCTCGCGCAATGCGCCTGCCAGCCCTTCGGTTTTGGCACGGGTGCCACAATATACGATACCCGATTGCCCCTTACGGGCGGCTGCAAAGTCAAGAATCTGGCGCCGTGGATTGTCCTTGGACTCAAATGCAAGATGGATGTTGGGCCGATCAAAACCTCTAAGGAAAGTTCGCGGTGTGATGCCATCAAACAGCTTTTCAGTGATCTCTTGCCGGGTTTCCGCGTCTGCAGTCGCCGTAAACGCCGCCAATGGCACGTTCAAGGACCGCTTCAACTCTCCGATGCGCAAATAGTCGGGGCGGAAATCGTGGCCCCACTGGCTGACGCAATGTGCCTCGTCGACCGCGATCATGGTCACATTTATGCGGCGCAGCATGCCCATCGCCGACCCCGCTGCCAAACGTTCTGGCGCCATATAAAGCAGCTTCAGCTTTCCCGCCTCAAGCGCCTCCCAAACGGCGTCGGTTTCTGCGTCTGTATTGCCGGACGTCAGGGCGCCTGCGCAAACGCCTGCTTCTTGCAGAGCGCGCACCTGATCGCGCATCAACGCAATCAACGGTGAGATCACAACCGTGACCCCTTCGCGCATCAAAGCTGGCAATTGGAAACACAGGGATTTGCCGCCCCCTGTTGGCATTATGGCAAGCACGTTTTCACCAGCCGTCACCGCTTCGACAATGTCTTGCTGGCCGGGCCGAAAGGCATCAAAGCCAAAAACGTCCTTTAACAACGTGGCAGCGCCTGTCATTTCGAACCCTGTATGTTTTTTTAGACTGCTCTTGGTCAGAACAATCCCACACTAAGATTCGGTGAACAAGAGGGCACGTGCTTTATGCAAAGCCAAAAATGACCGGCAGAACATAGGCCCGCAACGAGATCACGATAATCAGCGCGACCAGCGGCGCCAGATCAAGCGGGTGGGTGTTGGGTAAAACCTTGCGCAAGGGTCGGTAAATCGGCTCGAGCAATTGGTTAAGCGTCTGCCATATCTGTCCGACCACCGGCTGATGCAGATTGAGAACCTGAAAGTTGATGAGCCAGCTCATGATGATGTGAGCAATCATTACAAAGTAAACGAAACCCAGAATCAACTGAAGCGGTCCGTAAATGGCCAACATGGTGGGTCTCTCCTCTAAGTGCCGTGCATCTGCACCTAAGCGTCCGGTTTAGAAAGAGCAAGAGGGTCGCAAATCCTTGGCTTGCGCCACTATCGTGCACCTGTTCTTAATGCGCGAAACAGGCAGGGCGCAGCTCATGACACAGGTATCACTGCAAAAGCGGGTGTGGGGATGGATGGCCTTTGATTGGGCGACACAACCATTTTACACTCTGCTCCTGACTTTCATCTTTGGTCCCTACTTCGCTGCGGTCGCTGCTAACTATTTTCTTGCAACCGGATTAGCCGAAGCAGAAGCCGATGCAAACGCCCAAAGCCTGTGGTCATTGGGTCAAACCGCGACAGGGCTGGTCATTGCTTTCACCGCACCGGTGCTCGGTGCGCTTGCGGATGGTACCGGGCGCCGGATGCCGTGGATCATTGCTTTCTCGGTTCTCTACGTCGTCGGAACCTGCGGCATCTGGTATCTCCTGCCAGATGGATCGTTTCTGTGGGGCGCGCTCATCAGCTTCGGCATAGCCATGATCGGAGCGGAATACGCGTTGATCTTTGTCAACGCGATCCTGCCTTCTCTGGGCGATGACAGGGAAGTTGGACGCATCTCAGGCTCTGGGGCTGCGGTTGGATATTGGGGTGGTGTTGTCTCCCTGTTCATCATGTTGCTGCTTTTTTCCGAGAATGAGAGCGGCAAGACGCTGATCGGGCTCGATCCGCTGTTTGGTCTCGACCCAGAGGCGCGCGAAGGAACACGATTTGTCGGTCCGTTTACCGCAATCTGGTATCTGCTTTTCATGATTCCGTTTTTTATGTGGGTGCGCGAGGCGCCCAGTCACAAGGCCGCCTCCACCTCGATTTCAGCTGCTTTTTCCGATCTGGGCAAGACCCTCAAAACCGTTCTCAAACGCAAAAGCCTCGCCGCTTTTCTGGCGTCATCGATGTTTTATCGCGATGCGCTTAATGCACTTTATGGATTTGGCGGAGTATATGCCACGCTGGTGCTGGACTGGTCGATCATCCAGATCGGCGTGTTTGGAATTGTGGGCGCGATTACAGCGGCAGTTGTTACTTTCTTGGGCGGTCGGGCTGACCGGGCATATGGTCCGCGACCAGTAATAGTAACGTCAATCTGGGTTTTGATTGCGGTGTGCAGTGTGATTGTTGGCATGTCGCGTGAACAATTGTTCGGCGTCCCATTGGCACCTGACTCGGCCTTGCCCGATATCATCTTTTATGTGTGCGGCGCGGCCATTGGTGGTGCGGGCGGCGCGCTCTACGCGGCATCCCGATCGATGATGGTGCGGCACGCCAACCCGGACCGTCCGACCGAAGCGTTCGGATTGTTCGCCCTCTCGGGAAAAGCAACTTCTTTTCTGGCGCCTGCCCTGATCGGGGCGGTGACTTACACGACCGGCAGTGCCCGATTGGGAATTTCACCCGTGATTGTGCTTTTCGTCATCGGTCTAATCCTGCTACGCTGGGTTCACCCCAGTGGAGACAAGCAAATATGGTTCGCATCACCGCAGTCCTCGGTCTAATCCTCTCATTTGGTGTGGCGGCGACTTCCGTCACCGCAGAAAAGCTTGCCAAGCAGCAATTCGGTGCCAAGAAAGATGCTTCTGAACATTCTCCTGCTCCTTTTGGGAGCTATGCAAAAGGCTGTGTTGCAGGGGCTGAGCAATTGCCAGAGTCTGGGCCAACATGGCAAGCAATGCGCCTGTCGCGCAATCGAAACTGGGGCCACCCGGAAGCCATTGATTTCATCGAAAAGCTAAGCAAAGTTGCGGCAAAGCAGCCCGGTTGGAAGGGTCTCTATATTGGCGATATCAGCCAACCTCGAGGCGGACCCATGCTAAGTGGGCATCGGAGCCATCAGATTGGGCTGGATATAGACATCTGGATGCTGCCGACCAGCCGAATCAATCTATCCTCCAAACAGCGCGAGAATATTTCTTCCATTTCTATGCAGCGGGCAAAAGGTGCCTATGTGAACAAAGATTGGAGCCGGGCACATCATCGGATCCTCAAGGCGGCGGCGAAAGATCCGCGTGTTGCGCGGATTTTTGTGTTCCCCGGGGCGAAGGTTCAGATGTGTAAAGATGCGAAAGGCAATCGATCATGGCTTCGCAAAATACGGCCATGGTACGGACATCACTATCATTTCCACGTCAGGCTGGCCTGCCCTAAAAGAGCGCGCGGATGTGTCGATCAGGCATCGCCGCCCAAAGGCGATGGATGTGCAGATGCGCAGCAATGGGTCAACAACATCCTGAACCCACCGCCGCCTGACCCTAACGCACCAAAAGCAAAACCAAGGCGCGAATATATACTAGCTGATTTGCCCAAGCAATGCGCCGCCGTTTTACAATCCCGCTGATTTGCGTGATGGCGGCAGCCCCATGGCTGTGGTTCAAGCCACCCGCACAGCCACCTGTCCAGCCTGCCGAATTTGTTAGCGCATTGTCGTTGCACGGCAACGAGGCGTGGTTTGGTGGGTTTTCAGGCATTGAAATCTCAGATGACGGGCAGCGCTTTTATCTCGTCACGGATCGCGGTCACTTAATGACTGGCAAACTGCTGCGGCAAGAAGAGCAACTGACCGGCATGGTCGATGTCTCTGACCTGCCGCTGGTGGACAAAGACGGCAACACTCGCGAGTTCCCCCACACCGATGCCGAAGGGCTGGCGTTGGATGCACAGGGCCGTTTGAATGTTTCGTTTGAACATGCCCAGCGCATCCTGCGCTATGACACGTTGGAAAGCGATGCCAAGTGGCCATCTTATACCCGCGCCTGGCGCGCCCTGCCCGAAAATGGCGGGCTTGAATTGGTGGCTGTGGACGCAGCTGGCACACTTTATACGATACCCGAAGGCGTCGCCAATGGCGCGTGGGAGGCGCTGGTTTATCGCCGCTTTCCAGACCGCAAGTGGGATCAACCCTTCACTCTGCCGCTTGACGGACGCTTTGTCCCGGTCGGTGGTGATTTTGGACCTGACGGGCGGTTCTACTTGTTGGAACGTGACGTTTACCCCTTTGGCTTTCGCAGCCGCGTGCGGGCCATGACTGTCACGGAAGATGGGCTGGACCAGATAGAAATCCTGCTCGAAACTCCACTTGGCCGACATGGCAACCTCGAAGGCCTGGCGGTCTGGAGGGACACTAAACGGCGCATCCGCTTGACGATGGTTTCCGACAACAACTTCCTCGCGCCCCTGCGCAGCGAGATCGTCGAATACATAATCCTCGACTGACTTGTTATCCGCACGCAATGCACCTAAAGACCGCCAGTCTGCGATGCGCGCAGACCAAGTCGCCGCAACCTTGACAAAACGGGCATAAGAAATGAATCGCGCACATCTTCCCGGCGTTCTAGCTATGGCCACAATTGTTGTGGCCTCCAACATTCTTGTACAGCACTTGTTTGGCCAATGGCTGACCTGGGGTGCGTTTACCTATCCGCTTGCCTTTCTGGTGACGGACATCATGAACCGGGTCTATGGTGCCGGGCCCGCGCGGAGTGTTGTTTTTGTAGGATTCATTGTAGGTATTTTCTGCTCACTGGTCGGCACACAGATCATGGGAGAGTTTGGGCCGCTGGTCACCTTTCGGGTTGCGCTTGGGTCTGGGATCGCGTTCCTGACGGCGCAACTTCTTGATGTTTCAATCTTTTCCATGCTGCGCAAAAGCGCCTGGTGGAAGGCCCCACTGACATCTACCCTAATGGGATCGACTGTCGATACAGTGTTGTTCTTCACCATAGCGTTTGCGGCACAGATGGCGTTTCTCGAACCGACAAACGACATCAGTTGGGCAAATGAAATCCTTCCTGTTTTGAGTTTGGGGCCCGTGGCTCCCCTCTGGATGTCACTGGCTCTTGCTGATTGGATGGTCAAACTTTCCCTTGGATTATTGTCTCTTATTCCGTTTCGCATCATTGTTAAGCGGATGACGGCATCCGCGTAACTGATCTGATTTTTTTGCTTGGTGATTTTGCGAACCCGTGCAAGAATCACGATAGCAGAAACAAATCGGAAGGAGGTGATCCAGTGTCAAGAAAGGTATTGGAGAGAGGCGTCGGAACAGCTTGGGAGGTCGCCAGCTAAGGCAACCCTTGGCGGCAAGGCCCGCCCGAGTGGATCGGGAAACCATCTAACCGACCCCACCTCTTAAACTTTCGAAAGGGCCGTCCGGGTGTTCGGGCGGCCCTTTTTCTCGGCCTCCCCAGCGTATAGTCTATCAAAAGCGCCGGCTTCATCCATCTCAAGGGCCAAAGAGCGGCCTTGTCACCGGTCGTTACTTGGATCGGTTTCCCCTGTAACCTTAGAGGCCCACTCCGTGACATTGCGCATTTCCGACACCATCGCACTGCAGGATTGGGAACTGAGCGAAAGCTTTACGCGTGCGTCGGGCCCCGGCGGGCAAAACGTAAACAAAGTCAGTACAGCGGTTGAATTACGGTTCGAGGCTGAGCGGTCACCCTCATTGACTGGCCCGGTCAAATCCCGATTGCGGCGGCTGGCAGGTCGACGCTGGACCAAAGACGGAGCACTGGTAATCCAGTGTGACGAGACCAGATCACAGGCCCGCAACCGCGACATCGCGCGGGAACGGCTGGTCGAGTTGATCAGCCGCGCGCTGGTTGCTCCGAAACGGCGAGTGGCGACCAAACCAACACTGGGATCAAAAAAGCGACGCTTGAAAGCGAAGAAAGTGCGCGGGGATGTGAAGGCTTTGCGGGGCAGGGTTGATGGGGAGGATTGAGTGCACTGTTCCCGAATAAGAAACCGATATGATATGGTCCGGATGGAAACACCAAGTGCCGCGTGCCGCAAAACCGCTCGCAGGTCCACAGGTCTTAACGAAAGGACACAGCCATGCTTCTCGACACGCCGATCTGTGATTTTGACTGGAAAGCGCCAGACTTCACTCTGAAGGATGCCGATGGCACTGCCTACACGATGTCAGACTATCTGGGCGAAAAAGGGCTTTTGATTTCGTTCATCTGCAACCATTGCCCTTATGTGAAGGCCATCGCGGGCCGCCTTGCCAAAGATACGCAAGAGTTGATGGATGAAGGGTTCGGCGTTCTGGCGGTGATGTCCAACGACTACCTTCTTTTGGAGGCCGACAGCCCGCCCAACATGAAGCGGTTTGCGGAGCTGCATGGCTTTGCCTTTCCTTATCTGGTGGATGAGACCCAAAGCGTTGGCAAGGCCTATAATGCGGTGTGTACCCCGGATTTCTTCGGTCTGACCAAGGACGGCGCTCTGCAGTATCGCGGTCGTCTTGACGATGCGGCCATGGGCGATCCGAGCAACCGAACACAAGAGTTGGTCAATGCCATGCGCCAAATTGGGGCAACGACGCTGGGACCGCGCACTCAGATGCCAAGCATGGGGTGTTCGATTAAGTGGCGTTGAGCGGCTGGGCTGTCTGACTACCGTGACATTCTACGGGGATGGGAAGGCGGTGCCGACACAGTCCTGCGGTCTATCGCAAGACTGTGTACGGACAAAATTGCTTCCAGAATATTCTTGGCTACTTTTGCAAGGCTAGGTCATCAATATTCTTGGAGGGAACCCGATGCCGACTAGGTTGGATTTCTCAGTCGACCGCAAAGCAGTAGAGAAGTCCGGCGCCGCCGGTACTCACCAGATTTTCCTGACTGCACCCACGCGATCCGTGTGCTGAATTCCACGACGTATTGCCGCCGCCGTGGCGATCATGGTGGCCCACCTGTCCACTGCCTTCGCCCGAGCTTGTCCAGTTTGAGCACGTGTGGTCATCCTTGTCGCGCGGAAAATAGGCCATACCGTCCGCCATTGATCCGGTCAGAATATCGTGCTGGTTTGGCTTGTCGCCAACGCCGTTTACAAGATCCCCATTTTCGTTGACCGCTGTGCGTTTGATGATGTTTGGGTTAAGATGAAGCTCATCAAGATCGACCGCAACAAGCTCTCCATTGGCATTGTGCCAAGGCCCGGTGCCGATCCGGTACCGGGCGGATACGCCGCGTTTGCCTTCTTCCTGAGTGCTGAGATACGCGTGCCATGTCCGTCCTGTGGTGCCTGCCGCTTCGGCCAAACTGCCGCAATAGGCGTCGGCCCCGTCCAGACCACCAAGGTTCCCGCCGTTGCCCATGCCGGTGCTGGTGACAAAGAATCCCATTGGCTGTTCCTGAGCCGAGACAGAAGCTGCGCCCATCACAAGAACAACTGCTGCAATTGAAATACATTTTGCTATAGCCATAATAACCTCCCAGATTTTATTTGATAAAGAAGCAATCCAAGCCAATACACGTTCAGTCAATAAAATTTCTCGTGAGTGGTATAGACGTCGATCACAGCTTTCTTATGCAAATAGACCGTCATTTTTGACCTTAGTCCGAGCATAAGGAACGTGACAATTAATTTGACTGCAGAGGCGTTTCCTTGGGGCAAGGTCCATAGACTGACTGAAAACGCTAAATGACCATTGAGGGTCGAGGAGTAGCATTGGCAGGTCAAATTTCTGCCGATGGCCCCAAGTATGACCCGCCTAATACTCTTTGTCAGTCTTATCCTCGTTCTTGGTAGTTGCGACGAAAACCCCCGCGCGTATCTCTGGTATTCGGGTAACCGCAGACTTGTCATTAGCGCATGGCAGCGCACTTTGGACGAGGTTTGTTATCGTTACGGCGAGAACACCTACAACCCCTGGAGGCTTCAACGGGGGGCAAGTTGACTTGTGAATCTGCTGAACGAGGTAGAATTTACGTTACCGCCTATCGGCGGCTGAGGCCTGCACGAACATGAAACGCCTGCCGATTTTTGATCATCGAAAGCACACTAGCGGCGAGGCGGATTTTCTCGGTGCTGATCCGAAAACCGGGCGGTATCTGATTATATGTCATTCTGGCGGTATTTCGAGAGGACAGATCAAGGCGCGCCCCCTTTCAGGAGAACGGTATACTAGGTCCGGTTCCGGGGTGCCTTTGCCGGTCAGCGTTTCGATTACGGAAAACCTCTGCAAGGAAGGCGGGACACGTCTCTTTACAAAAATGCTGCACGCCCGGCTGAAGAGCCAATACACGACAAAATTCTACGCGGCCTTCAAGATGCCCCAAAACCGGCCGCAGGCCATTGCGCTGGCGCAGACAGTTCTGCGCGCCACGTATTGCCCTAAAGACAAAATCAAGGTCAATCCCAACCTCCGCTATGTCGACGATTCCGGCATCCAACCTGGCATCCGAACAGCGGCCATTGCAAAGGCATGGGGCAGCGCACCATTCGAAGAACACTGGACCATACAATTCGCATGCTCGGAGTGGCGAAAGTCGGATTAGAACTTCTGCCTTGCCCCATCCTTCCGTCTCGACCAGTGTCGCGCGATGGTCCGTGTGTCTTTCCCATTTTGTCCGCCTTGCCCAGCGCCTCGATAGATGGAGGCGCGGGAGGATAAGGTTGTGCTGGCGATTGCACTGAGTTTGATGGCGCTGATCCTGTTTGATCTGATGGGGCTGATCATCAAATTGATGTCTATTCATTACCGCGCAGCTGAGCTGAGTGCGTATCGAAATTTTTTTGGTCTGATCCCCAGTGCCATTGCGCTATGGTCGTCGCGCGTTTGGCATCAGAAAGGCCGCATTATGAAGATCAGGCAGTGGAAACTAGCCTGTATGCGTGGGGTTCTGACCGCCTTTGCTCAGTTCTTTTTCTATCTCTCGCTGGGTCGGATGGCTTTTGCCACCGCCTCGACCATCACCTATGCCAATGCGTTGTTCATGACTGCGCTGGCGGTACCGCTACTGGGTGAACGGGTCGGGCCGGCGCGGTGGCTGGCGGTGTCGGTGGGGTTTGTTGGCGTGATGATGATTGTGCGACCGGGGGGCGACAGTTTCAGCTATGATGCGCTGTTTCCATTGGCGGCGGCGTTTCTTTATGCGCTGTCGGGTGTGCTGGCGCGCAGGATTGACATCGAGGTGCCAAGCGCGCTGATCAACCTTTATTCCAGCGGTGCATCACTGGTTGGCGCTCTCATCCTTGCGCTGGTGACGGGCGGCTTTTCAGATTTGAACGCGGGCACGGATATATTGTGGATCATTGCAATGGGGTGTTTGGGCGGATCGGCGGTGTTGTTGCTGGTGATCTCCGTGCGGATGACAGAGCAAAGTAATCTGGCGCCGTTCAATTATTTTGGCATTCTGATCGCCTTTGTGTTTGGCTGGCTGTTTTTTGGCGAAGCCCCGGTGGATGATCTGTTTCCCGGCGCTCTGTTAATCGCGTTTGGCGGATTGCTGATTGTGTGGCGCGAGCGGCGCTTGCGTCAGACGAGGACTTCGTCGGCGACCTGAGCGCCAACTTTGAACACTCGTTTGTACCGCTCGATCTCGTCTTTTGGTCCCATCGCCTTGTTCGGATTGTCCGACAGTTTAACGGTAGGCCGCCCGTTGGCGCTGACTGCTTTGCAGACCAGCGAGAACGGGGCGAGCGCGTCGTTTGGCACAAACCCACGAAAGTCGTTGGTGAGTAAGGTGCCCCAGCCGAATGACACTGTGGCACGACCATAAAACTGATTGTGCAACTCGGCGATTTTGGAGACGTCCAGCCCATCTGAGAAAATCACTCGCTTGGTGCGGGGATCTTCACCGCGCTGTTTCCACCATTTTATCGCGATCTCGGCCGCCGCCGCAGGGTCACCAGAATCGACCCGGATACCAGTCCAGCCCGCGAGCCAGTCAGGGGCATTTTCGAGAAAACCCTCGGTGCCATAGGTGTCAGGCAGAATAATGCGCAAGTTGCCGTCATGTTCTTCTTGCCAGTCAGACAAAACGTCGTAGGGGGCCTGTGCCAATTCTTCATCATTGTCGGCCAGTGCCGAATAGACCATGGGCAGTTCGTGCGCATTGGTACCGATGGCCTCAACTTCGCGGTTTTTGGCAATCAGGCAGTTGGACGTCCCGGTGAACTTGGAGCCCAGCCCCTCACGCATCGCCTGCACGCACCAGTCCTGCCACAGATAGGAATGACGTCGCCGGGTGCCAAAGTCAGCGATGGTAAGTGTTTCGATATCGCGCAGGGTTTCGATCTTCTCCCAGACGCGGGTCATCGCACGAGCATAAAGCACCTGTAATTCAAACCGCCCCATGCCGTTCAGCACCGCGCGACCGCGCAATTCCATCAGCACAGCAAGGGCAGGGATTTCCCACAGCATGACCTCGGGCCATGCGCCCTCGAAGGTCAGCTCATATTGATCGCCCTTGCGTTCCAGATGGTAGGGCGGCAGCGACAGATTCTCGAACCAGTCCATGAAATCGGGCGTGAACATCTGGCGCTTGCCATAAAAGGTGTTGCCGCGCATCCATGTGCTTTCGCCACGTGACAGTGAGAGTGAGCGAATGTGATCCAATTGCTCTCTCAACTCGCCTTCGTCGATGAGATCAGCAAGGGGGATTTTGGTGGACCGGTTGATCAGCGAAAACGTGACCTGAGTGTCCGGATTGTTCCGGTAGATCGACTGGCACATCAACAGTTTATAAAAATCAGTATCTATGAGCGAGCGGACGATCGGGTCGATCTTCCATTTGTGATTGTAGACGCGGGTGGCAATATCTACCATTTGCAAACCTCTGGTTTGATATCGACCATGTCCGACTCCGATGCTCGGGTTCTGCAACGTTAAAGCAAAGCGGCGGCCGAGTAGCAAGGTGCGGGCGGACGAAGCTTTTCCAGCGCACATGGATCTAGAGCGCTGGAAGAATCAAAGCCTAAAAGCTCTGTTTCCGAAATACGACTTAAACTTGTGCCCTACATACCTAAGCTCTGAAACAATCCTTCACAGATTAACATCCGCCGATGGCAGTCATTCAGAAAGGCATCCGGCGATGAGCCCTTCATCATTTCGCACATTCCGGCAATTTGGCGGGCCCAGTGACATGCAGCGCGGGCGCCAGGTTCAGCACACCATTGCTGCATTCAGTTCAGGGCCTGCAAATCATCCTCTGCGTGGCCCGCGCGATGACCATCTCCTCATTTGTCGGTACCACAAGCACGTCTATTTTTGACTCGTCAGAGCTGATCCGCATCTCATTCCCGAGATTGGCAGCGTCGTGCAATTTGACGCCAACCCAGTCCAATCTGGCGCAAATCTGTTTGCGGACCCGGGCTGATTTTTCGCCGATGCCCGCCGTAAAGACGATAGCGTCCAGACCTTCGTTTGCCGCAGCCAGCGCCATCAGTTCACCAGCCGCGCGGTAGCAGTATAGATCGATGGCCTCCTCCGCATCAGGTGTGCCGCTGCCTTGCAAAACCTGCATATTGTTGCTGATCCCGGACACTCCGAGCAGGCCGGACTCCCTATAAAGCAGGTGTTCCACTTGCGTTGCAGTCATCCCTTTGGCTTGCATCAGATGCAGCACAACGCCGGGATCAATTGTGCCACACCTCCGACCCATCATCAGACCGTCCAGTGCAGTGAAACCCATAGTGGTCGCAACACTCTGGCGGTTTTTTAGCGCGCACATGCTGGCGCCATTTCCCAGGTGCGCAACAACCACGCGGCCGTCTGACTTTGCCCCAAGATGCTTCGGCAGAACGCTTGCGATGTAGTCATAGGACAACCCATGAAATCCATAGCGGATGATGCCCTCTTCGGTCAGCCTACGCGGCAAGGCAAACAGTTGAGCCAAGCGCGTTTGCGTCCGGTGAAAGCTGGTGTCAAAACAGGCAACCTGTGCAAAGTCAGGGGCCCAATCAGCAACCGCGCGAACCCCGGCCATGTTGTGCGGCTGATGCAGCGGTGCAAGCGAGACCAAATTGTCGAGTTCCGACATAACATCCGGAGTGATCAGTGCGGGGCCAGAAAAGCTACGCCCTCCATGTACAACTCTGTGCCCTGCCCCAATCAGATCAAACCCGTCGCGATGATGATGCAGCCACTTCAGCAATGACGTGACAAGATCTTCGTGGGTTGCTCTTGGGTCGATTTGCAGCAGTTCATCTTTCGCAAGCTCCTGCCCCAATGCGTCTCTCGCTGAAAAATCCGGGGAGCGCCCGATGCCTGCAATTTTGCCGGTAATCAACGGAACGGCGTCGGTTTCAGATATCGGATAGACCGCATATTTGATGCTGGACGATCCGGCGTTCAGAATGAGAAGTGCATCGGACATGGTTGATTTCTTTTCAATTGATGATCATGAAACTGCGCCAAACCGCAGGATGCAAGCCGTGACATTAAGCCATGCCAAAGCCAGCGGAAAGATAAGCAACCGACGCTCGGATCCAAAACTGGTCAGAATGGCGTGATTATGCATCACTCGGACCGTTTAATCGTTCGTGATAAGGCACACGGGAAACAGATATCACAAATTTGAGATGGATCACGGCGACACCTTGCTCCAACCCTTTAAGTTTAAGTCGGTCATGGCTGTGTGATCACCTGTTCTACGAAAAGAGGCAAGGTCCATGGACTATAAGGACTATTACGACATCCTCGGGCTTGAGCGATCGGCCTCTCAGGACGACATCAAACGCGCCTATCGCAAGGCCGCGCGCAAATACCATCCAGATATCAATCAAGAGGCTGCAGCGAGTGCCAAGTTCAAGGAGGCTAGCGAGGCCTATGAGGTTCTCAAGGACCCGGATAAACGCGCAGCTTATGATCAACTAGGGTCAAACTGGCAATCAGGTGAACAATTTCGCCCGCCACCGGATTGGCAGCCGGGTTTTGAGTCCACAGGAGGCGGGTTCACTGATGGCGATCCGTCCTCGTTTAGTGACTTCTTCGAGACCGTATTCGGACAGGCTGGGCACGCCCGGCGCGGGCCAGGGGCATCACAACAGTTTCATGCCGCAGGTCAGGACCAGCGCGCCCGGATCAATGTAGCAATCGCAGATGCCTTCGCAGGAGCGACCCGCACACTTACTTTGCGTATGCAGGAAACTGACCAGACGGGACGGGTGCGCATGAAGGATCACAACATTAAGGTTCGCATCCCCAAAGGCGTAAGCGAAGGGCAGCATATTCGTCTCAAAGGACAAGGCCAGCCCGGGTTCGGTGACGGTCCTGCAGGCGATCTGTTTCTTGAGGTAGCTTTTGATCCGCATCCAGTCTTCAGAGTTGAGGGGCGCGACATATATCTTGATCTTCCGATCACCCCTTGGGAAGCGGCCTTGGGCCGTAAAGTAAAGATACCGACGCCAGCAGGTAAGGTCGATATGGCAATTCCCAAGAATGCACGTCCCGGCCAAAAACTGCGCCTGAAGGGCCGCGGCCTACCGGGCAAGACCCCCGGCAACCTGATCGCAGTACTGCAAATCGTGAATCCGCCGGTGATGACTGACGAAGGACGTGAACTCTATGAACAGATGGCGCGCGAGGTAAGCTTTGACCCCCGTGCCAAGTTGAAGGTGTGACGTGATGAAAAAAACATCCTCTCGTGAACGCGACAGCTACATTGTTGAGACCGTGACGCTGACGGAATTGTGCCGATCCTGCAAAGTGCCTGCTGACTGGATCACCGACTTGGTCGATTATGGCATTCTGGACCCGGTTGGCCAGCGCAGGACAGAGTGGCAATTCCACAGCATCAGCTTGATCAGGACGGCAAGAGCTTACAGGCTTAACCGTGATCTGGGTGTCAATCTGTCAGGTATCGCCTTGGTTCTCGATTTACTGGAAGAGCGTGACCGACTTGCCCGACGCGTTGCGCGTTATGAATCTAACGCCGATCGGGAAACGTGACCCCGCAGGGCATTCAAAACGTTCCGGTTGTGCGTTCCTCAGGAGTGCGATCTGATCTGGGCACCTTATTGTGTCGCGATCTTTGGATTTCTGATGAAGTCGCTTATTCAGATCGACAAATTGGTGAATGAATTGCGCCAGATTGCCTGCCCCATGCCCCGGAGATAGAAACAACCCGTCAGGGCAGATTACATTGCGCTGACAGCAGTGGTGGCCAAATCACCCATCGTGTGGCCATGCTGGCAAGAAGCATGATCCAATTCATCTTCATGACCCGGTATTGTTTGCCGATATTCAGCAAGGATTCTCGGACCCTTGATGATGCAAACGTCAGCGTCTTCCCTTATGTATAAATGATGACAGCGATTTTGACTCCTGAACACCTGCGCTTCGCCAGCTACAATATTCGCAAAACCAAAGGGCTGGATGGCAGGTTTGATCCGAACCGGACCATTTCGGTGATCAATTCGCTGGATGCGGACGTCATCGCCCTGCAGGAGGTTGATCACAGACTTGGGGATCGCCCAACGGCACTGGCGCGGGATCTGATCGAGCGGGAATCAGACTTTCAAGTGCCTGCATTTGCCAGAAACGATGTGAGCCTCGGCTGGCACGGCAACCTGATCCTTGTGCGCAAGGGTCTTGAATTTGGCGGCCTGCACCATCTGGACCTGCCGGGCCTGGAGCCGCGCGGCGCGATAGCTGTCGACCTTTTCTTTCCCTACAAGCTCAGGATCATCGGAACCCACCTTGGATTGACACGATATCATCGACGCAAACAGCTAAGCACAATCGCAAATCACGTGGACCCCAATGTGAAGACAATCCTGTTGGGCGATTTCAACGAATGGGCCGCTAAACGCGGACTTGAGCCGCTGGACGATCAGTTTGAAGTGCATTCACCGGGAAAATCCTTTCACGCCGCACGCCCAATTGCAGCGCTTGACCGGATCGCGCTGTCACCGGGATTGAGCCT
>CBDTVL010000018.1:0-27869 GCA_965363755.1 uncultured Sulfitobacter sp. | reverse complement strand
AGCGCATCTGCCGCGCGGATGGTTGGAGGATTGCTCACTTCTTGTCTCGCATCATCATGGCTGTCATCGCGTCATTTCCCATGTTGGCATGGGACTGTGCAACTCAAATTCACGTATGAAATGTTTCAAACTCGTCGCCCGCTGAAGAAGGAAGGGCAGAGAATGCACCACTCCTGCCTGACGAGTCGAGGCTGCAGCGGGGCAGAGGCCAGAATGTGGATCGATTGGGTGCACAGTCTTAGAACGCGGTTATGCATTCGACAAGATCGCACCTGACGTCCACCACGGACGCAGTTGGAGAGAATTTTGAAACCTGCGCGGGACGGTGCCTGCAATCGGACAGGCTACCGTTTCCGGTCGCGCCGGGCGCTCATCGGCTGAAACGCGACGCCGACATGTGCCTCGCAATAAGGTTTGCCGGTTTTGACCGGGAGACCGCAAAACCAGAAATCGTCGGTGGCAGGATCACCCACCGGCCATTTGCAAGTCCGTTCGGTCAATTCCATGAGTGTCAGCCGTTTTGCCTTTTTCTCGATTTCAGAGACTTTGGCCAGCGCTTCTGGGCTGATTTCATTGGCCGAAGGTTGCGGTGGCAGCGGTTGTCCAGCCGGGATGATCTGTTTGCGGACCGGAAGAACCGGCTTGTATTCAGCTTCTGGTTCCGCCTCGGTGGCCGCTTCTGGTTTGGGCGCGGCCTTGGCCTCGGTTTTAGCAGCAGGTTTGGCTTTGGCTTCTGTCTTAGCATTGCCGCCACTGCCCGCGCGATTTGAAAGACCGAGACGGTGCACCTTGCCGATCACCGCATTGCGGGTTACGCCGCCAAGCTCTTTTGCGATCTGGCTGGCCGACTGGCCTTCGCCCCACATCTTTTTCAGTATCTCAACGCGGTCATCGGTCCAGGACATGGGTTTTCCTTAGTTAAAAAGCGGCCCCCGTTTGGGCCGCCCCTATAATTCGTGTCAGCGCCCTATTCTAATCACTGCCCCGCGAGTTACAAGGTACGACGCGCATCGCGATCAAACTAGATGGATGGTACTTGATCATAATGTCACATCAGGTGGCGTTGCGTCTTTTAATTGAGGATGCGGGTGCAAATAACTGCTTTGCAGACCCGGGCCACTGCGCTACACGTGCGATCATGATCATATGCCTCCATATCTTGCGTCTGCGACGTCGAAGCACCCGCGCCTAATCAGCGCCTGATCACCTGTGTCTGCTTGCCAGCGCATTCTTTTCCCTAAATATTAACGAAACCGCCCTGCAACCTGTCTTGGGCCCGACTCTCAAAGGAAGATCACTAATGATCCCCTCGATCCTGCCGACCTATAACCGCGCCCCTTTGACATTCACGCACGGCTCTGGCTCGTGGCTGGTCGAGGCCGATGGTCGACGTTTCCTGGATATGGGCGCAGGGATAGCAGTGAATGCGCTGGGCCATGCTCATCCCGCTTTGGTGCAGGCGCTGACAGATCAGGCGCAAAAGCTGTGGCATACGGCGAATCTTTATGAGATTCCCAATCAGCAGGCGCTGGCTGACAAACTGGTGGCCCATACTTTTGCTGACAGCGTTTTTTTTACTAACTCGGGCACCGAAGCCTGCGAACTGGCCGTTAAGATGGCCCGTAAGTTCTGGTCTGAAAAGGGCCATCCAGAGCGAGTTGATATCATCACTTTTGAAGGGTCTTTTCACGGGCGCTCTGCCGCAGGTATCGCAGCAGCAGGATCCGAGAAAATGACCAAAGGCTTTGGACCGCTGCTCCCCGGTTTCATCCATTTGGATTGGGGGGATCACGACGCGCTTACTTCTGCCGTTACCGATACCACAGCGGCCATTCTGGTCGAGCCGGTTCAGGGCGAGGGTGGCATTCGCCCGCTGCCGGATCAGTGCCTCAAGGGCCTGCGTGATCTCTGTGACGAGCACGGGATATTACTCATCCTTGACGAAGTGCAATGCGGGGCAGGGCGAACGGGCAAGCTTTTCGCGCATGAATGGGCCGGAATCGAGCCCGACATCATGATGGCTGCCAAGGGCATTGGCGGGGGGTTTCCGTTGGGCGCACTGCTTGCCACCGAGAATGCTGCCTCTGGCATGACAGCGGGGAGCCACGGCTCGACCTACGGAGGCAACCCACTGGCCTGCGCGGTGGGTTGCGCTGTTATCGATATTATCTCAGATCCGGAATTCCTGGCTGACGTGAACCGCAAGGCTGGCTTTCTGCGTCAGAAACTGGAAGGACTGGTGGCTGCGCATCCCGATGTTTTCGACTCTGTGCGCGGATCAGGTCTGATGTTGGGCTTGAAATGCAAAGCACCAAATGCGGACGTCATTCAGGCGGCATATGCCCAGCAGGTGCTGACCGTCCCCGCCGCCGACAATGTGATCCGATTGCTGCCCGCCCTCAACATATCAGAGGATGATATGAGTGAGGCCGTTGATCGCCTGAACAAGGCCGCCACACACGTAACGGGTGCCGCCTAACGGGTCCGCGCCGCTGGCTCAGAAACTCCCTTTGGACAATAAGCGAACTGATATGAACCATTTCCTAGATATCAATAAAACCGATCCAACAGCGTTACGCACCATGATCGACACCGCTGCGGTGATGAAATCGGCGCGTGGTGGTCGCCCCAAAGGTGCCACCGATGATGATCAGCCGCTGGCCGGTCATATCGTGGCGCTGATCTTCGAAAAACCGTCGACCCGGACGCGGGTATCCTTTGATGTCGGCGTGCGACAGATGGGCGGGACGACGATGGTTTTGTCGGGTAATGACATGCAACTGGGACATGGAGAAACCATCGCTGACACAGCCCGCGTGCTGAGTCGGTATGTCGATTTGATCATGATCCGAACCTTTGACGAGGCCGTGCTGACCGAAATGGCTGAATATGCCACAGTGCCAGTGATCAACGGCCTGACAGATCGCACTCATCCTTGCCAGATCATGGCCGATGTCCTGACATTCGAGGAGCACCGCGGCCCGATCAAAGGCAAGAAAGTGGTCTGGACCGGTGACGGCAATAATGTCTGTGCGTCTTTCATCCACGCAGCCGGTCAGTTCGGGTTCGACCTGACTTTCAGCGGCCCTCCGACCCTTGACCCGGAGCAGGAGTTCATGGCTGAGGCCCGCGCTAAAGGCGCGAATATCACCATTGAACGCAACCCCGAGCTGGCCGTCACCGGGGCTGATCTAGTGGTCGCCGATACCTGGGTCTCGATGCACGACGCGCAATCTGCGCGTGAGCGTCGGCACAATCAACTGCGGCCCTATCAGGTCAATGAACACCTGATGAGCCACGCCAAACCGGACGCCCTGTTCATGCATTGCCTGCCCGCCCATCGCGAGGACGAGGCCACAAGTGCTGTGATGGACGGCCCAAATTCGGTTATTTTTGACGAGGCCGAAAACCGGCTTCATGCGCAAAAAGCAATTTTGCGTTGGTGTCTGGGTGTTTAGGGGCTGAACTCAATTATTGGGCGAAAAGGGTCGAATGACCGCGTAGAGCGGGCTTTAAACTTTGTAGCACACCCAGACTGAAACAGGTTCTTCTCGGCTTATCAAATTCACAGACGGGTCAAATTCCGCATGAACATCCGCCCAACCAATGGCAGCTGCGTCGCCAGAAACGTGACCGCAGTCGTAGCGAGTTGTATCCCTAAATTGTTGGAGATTATCGCTTTTCGCCCCGCTTCTGAGGCTGCCATGACACGTGCACCTATCGCGTGCCTGGCTTCTGTATAACCGTCTGTTTCTCCCGAAGCGATTGCCCGTGCAGCCGCGATTCCATCAGCGATGCCCAAGTTCATTCCCTTTCCGCCGACAGGTGAGTGACAATGTGCGGCGTCGCCAGCAAGAAGCACGCGCCCCTTTTTATAGGTGTCGGCTTGCCGAATGGAGATATCGAAAACTCCTGTTCGGCGAATGCCTCTGAAGTTCAATGGCTCTGGCAACTCGGCGAGTGCATCTTCAGTCGAAGACACAATTCTGACCCGTCTGCGTTCGATGGGTAAGACCATCACAAAGGCATTGCCTTCGCCTTGCACATAAACAGTTACTCCGTTTTCATCGAAGGGGCCGGAGACATCCACGTCGGCAATTGACCATTTACCGGGCAAATCAATTCCAGAATAGCTGATTCCCAGACATTTGCGGGCAGTTGAGTTGATACCATCCGCTGCTATCACCCAATCAAAATTGTGCTCTGAGCCATCAGAAAATGCTACACTTGAAGTTTCTTCAGTTGTCGAGACATCTGTTACCGCGACGCCGTATTCTGGGTGAATGCCCTGAGCACGAAGTGCATCCCGCATGATTTCTTCTGTTCTGTTCTGCGGCAGCCCGATCATAACATCGCTGCCCAATCCACCTTTTGTCACATCCAGGCTCATGAGGGTCTTCGACCGTCGTTTTATTGTCATTCGATTGATTGACATACCTTCAGAGCGAATGGCATCTCCTGCCCCCAGAGGCGCAAGTAAACGGACGGTTTCAGGCATGATTCCAACGGCGCGTGATAGCTCAGATGGCGTTTCTCGCTTTTCAACGATCCGGCACGCGATTCCTTCGGCAGCAAGGGCAAGAGCAGCGCTTAATCCAACCGGGCCAGCGCCAATGACAAGTACGATCACAGAGAATACCTTTTTGCTGGGCGCCCGATAATGTGGCGTCACAACTTCGCTGAATTTTCAGCGATGCTGGAGGCAGCCTACTAACACTCAACGAGCTAGTCGTGTGAGAAATGGCACTTGCACTGCGCGGCAGCTTTTTCCCGCACAGCAGCCCCACGCACTTTGCGAACATTGCAAGTCTAAACCCCGGAAGGCGTAGATTCAGACGTGTTGGGCCCCGTTGACGTGGATTTCGCTGCCCGACACGTAAGAGCTTTGATCTGAGCATAGATAATAAATGGCGTCGGCCACTTCTGAGGGTTGACCAAGTCGACGCAGTGGCAGCTTCTCGACAATTTCTTCAGTGCCGGGGCTGAGGATACTGGTTTCCACTTCACCCGGTGCAATTGCGTTTACCCGCACGCCCAATGGCCCGAAGTCATGGGCCATCTCGCGGGTCAGGGCGGCCAACGCAGCCTTTGAAGTCGAATAGGCTGCCCCGGCAAAAGGATGCACCCTAACCCCGGCAATCGATGTGACGTTTACAATCGCTCCTTTTGCTGCGGACAGTTCTTCTTTCAGCCCACGTGCCAAAATGACGGAAGCAAAAAAATTGACATGAAAGACCTGCCCCCACGTCCTCAGGTCGGTGTCGAGCGTGTTGAGCCGCTTGCCATCCTCTGCCTTTGGCGAAATGCCGGCATTGTTAACCAGCGCATGTAACATACCGCCTTGCAGACGCGACCGGATGTCTTCAACCGCCTGCATCGTCTGGTTGGGATCGCTCAGATCAACCTGAACATGATTGGCTTCTCCGCCCGGCCAAGGGCAGTGCTCGGAAAACGCCTGCCGCGAACAACTGATGACTCGCCAGCCTTCCGCATCGAATCTCTTGACTGTTGCATGGCCAATACCGCGGCTTGCACCGGTTAGCAGCAGTGTTTTTGGTGCAGAAGATTGAGACATGACAGCGGTCCGATCTGAGACCTTGTTGCAGGAACACTATGGGCGTTTCGATCAAAGGTGCAAGAGCGGACAAACTTGAACATGATCGTTTCAAGATCTGCGCGAGGTGGTGCCACTCTATCTAAGCGGCGCCGTTGTGTTTAGTTCAGTTTGACTCCAAGCTGCTGTGAAATCATTGCAAGGAACGTATATGCTTAAAGTTTGGGGGCGAAAGACATCGTCTAATGTTCAGGCGCTGATGTGGTGCATCGCCGAGTTGGGACTAGAGCACGTTCGCTACGATGTTGGGCATCGTTTTGGCGGCACGGACACAGACGAATTCAAAGCGATGAACCCAAACCGGACCGTCCCGGTTCTGCAGGACGGGACCAATGAAACGCTTTGGGAAACCGGTGCCATACTTCGATATGTGGCCAGCAAATACGCTGATGAAGAATTCTGGCCGCGCGACGTCGCTGCGCGTGCTCAGGTCGACAAATGGGCAGAATGGTCCAAAATAAGTATCGCGGTTGGCTTCACTGTCCCCGTGTTCTGGGCCGTTGTAAGAACCGCGCCAAAGGACCGGGACCCGGCTGCTATTGATCGTGCAGTCTTGGCACTGGAACGCAAAATGCGGATCGCGGAGCAAAGACTGAAAACCAGCAACTTTCTGGCCGGTGACGTCCTGACCCTCGCTGACATCCAGTTTGGGCACTTGCTGTTTCGCTACTATGATATCGATATCAAACGGTGCGAATTGCCGGCCATCCGCGCCTATTACGACAGATTGACAGCCAGACCGCACTACCAAAACCATGTGATGATTTCTTATGACGATCTTCGTGTTGTCTAAGGTCGTCTAAGAACGCCCGGCTTGCACCTGTCCTGTGCCGCGTTAAAGCTGACGCCAACAGAAACCGGCGGAGGCAGCCAAATGGCGCAGGCGGATATCGGGGTCTACGGATTGGGCACTATGGGCAGCGCATTGGCGCTTAACCTGGCAGATCACGGCTTTACCGTGGCCGTCACCAACCGGGAAACCAATTGGATCAACGCATTTGTAGCCCAAGCCGGGCCGCTTGCCCCGCGTTTGATACCCGCTGATAGCCTGCAAGACTTTGTGGCAAGTCTCAAATCGCCGCGCACGATCCTGTTCATGATACCTTCTGGTGCGCCAATTGATGCGATGATTGCAGAGATCACACCGTTGCTGGCGCAAGGTGATACCATCATCGACGGCGGCAACGCCGACTTCAACGATACACGCGATCGTTCAAGAGCACTGGCGGGAACAGGTCTGCATTTTGTCGGCATGGGTGTGTCAGGTGGCGAAGAGGGCGCACGCAACGGACCCTCGATGATGGTTGGCGGAAGCGATCACAGCTGGTCTCAGTTGAAGCCCATGGCAGAAGCGATTGCTGCGAAATATCAGGGAGAACCGTGTGTGGCACACGTAGGTCCCGACGGCGCCGGGCATTTTGTGAAAACTGTCCATAACGGCATCGAATATGCGGACATGCAGATGATTGCGGAAATATACGGCGTTCTGCGCGATGGTGCCGGTTGGAACGCGCCAGAGATAGGCGCGCTGCTGCAAGGGTGGAACGCCGGTCAACTGCAGTCTTACCTAATCGAAATTTCAGCGCGCGTGCTGCAAACTACCGACCTCGAAACCGGTCACCCGGTGGTGGATGTGATCCTCGACAAAGCGGGTCAAAAGGGCACCGGGCGCTGGACAGTGATAGAAGCGCTGAAACTTGGCCAATCCGCCAGCGCCATCGAAGCTGCCATCGCCGCGCGGGCATGGTCGTCAGAAAAAGACGCGCGACACGCCGCACAAACGTTGCTGACGCATGACCCGCAGCCAGTGCAGTTCCCCTCAGAGACGGATCTGGAGCAGGCAATGCTTGCAGGACGGGTTTTGTCGCATGCTCAGGGCTTTCGACTATTGCGCGCGGCGTCAGATGAATTCAACTGGGCGCTCGATCTTGGTCGCATTGCCGAGATCTGGCGGGCGGGGTGTATCATACGGTCTGGACTGCTTGACGATTTTGCCACCGCTTTGCGAAGCGACATGCCGTTTGGGCACATGATCCTGTCTTCTGAAATGCGCGATATCCTGGCCCGATCAATTGGCCCGCTACGCCGGGTTGTCGCGGCTGCGGTGCTCAAAGGTATCCCGGTGCCGGCCCTCAGCGGCGCGCTGAGCTGGTACGATAGTCTAGGACGCGCACGCGGCAGCACCAATCTTATCCAAGCGCAGCGTGATTTCTTCGGCGCACATGGGTTTGAGCGGTTGGATCGTGACGGCAAACATCACGGGAACTGGTCGTAGTGCAGGCATCCCGTTGTGCAGCTTGACGTGTTCAGGAGGTCACAATAACCATGAGAACTGTCAAAATAGCGCAGAAAAACGCTACACATTCGAGAAAGACCAAACCCGCCATCCACGGTTGTGGACGGGGGGTTGGCGGTGTCTTACTTTGCCCCGAAACAAAGGGCCTACGGGTACTTGTCATACTCAAAATCCTAACGGATAAACTCACTATACAGTCACCCACTGTCGTACATGCGCATGGTTTCTTTATGGCGTTTTGCAGAAAGCTTTGCGGTCTTGTCATGAACGATGCTGCTGCTGTGAAGCAGATTTGGGCAACATGTATTACATCGACAAATTGGTCTGCCCCCCGTAAGCGACCGGGAGCGAACAGTGATGGCAATGCGTGCTAAGGACAGGTGCAGGCCTACTATTCAGCGGACCTAATAGTGGATGTGCAATAGAAAACGGTATCGATCGAACTTGCTCCAAGGAAACCAACTTGACCAACTTATCAAAGCTTATGGCGCAGGGCACCGCAATGCGGACTGCAAGAATTGTGTCCGGTCTATATCTACTGGCATATGTCACAAGCCACCTGTTGAATCTTAGCCTTGGATTGATCTCAATTCAGGCAATGGATGTGGCGCGCCCGTATCTGTCGGGCTTCTGGACCGGTGATTTTAGCGGCCCCTTTCTGGGCTTGATGTTGCTTGTACATTATCTGATCGGGCTTTGGACGATATTTAGGAAACCGGTTCTGAATGGAACGACCCAGGACATGCTTCAGGTCCTGACGGGCGTGTTTGTCATTCCGCTGCTGGCGACCCATGTTATTGGCGTGTCAATGCTGGGTGATGTGGGTGTGGATCTTGACTATCTCGCGATTAATCGGCTTTTTTGGGTTTCCAATCCGGAAATCGGATTGCTGCAGGTGGTCCTCGTGTCTGTGGTATGGGTTCATGGCTGCGCCGGGCTGTTCACCTGGCTTCGGTCGAAATCTCAGGCGGTGAATATCCTGCCGTGGCTGTATCCGCTGGCCGTGGCCGTTCCTGTTTTTGCGTTGCTGGGATTTGTGCAGGCCGGTCGTTCCGTGTTGCTCGAGGCGCAAACACAGCAGATTTCTGCTGAAACAAGCACGCAATCTACTGACTCAAGCCGAGCGGACAGTTACACCACAGATGCAGCCGAGCCTCAGGTGGAGCCGGTCCAAGCCGCGGAACCTGCGCCCGAGATCCCGTTTGCGCTGATCAAGAAGGTGACGTCTCTGACGATCTGGTGGTCGCTTGGTTTGGCGGCGATTGTATTTGCCGCGCGTGGTCTTCGCCAGTGGCTCGCACGTCACTCTAGGATACTTATAACCAGAGGCGACGCCGCCGCCGTTGAAGCTTTGACCGGTGCCACCCTGCTTGATGCATTGCGCGCCAGTGACCAACCGCATGCAAGCTTGTGCTCTGGTCGCGGTCGATGTGGTACCTGCGCTGTCAGGGTTGTCTCCTCGGACTTTTCATTGACTGAACCAACTGCTTTGGAACGCGCAACCTTGGACAGGATCGGGGGGGGGCCTGACACCCGACTTGCATGTCAACTTCGATTGACGGGTGGCGGGGCAATAAACGTCGACGCGCTTTATCCGGCGGATTACGCCTTTGGCGAAGTACAACCGGACGCTGACGAAACGGACACAATCGTCGGGGCAACGCTATGAGGGTGCTTATCAACCGACTCCTCAACAACCGTCTTGTTGCTATACTGGTTTTTCTTATGACTGTCGTGCCGACGGTGCTTTTGGCCCAGGAGGCAATCGTGCCGGCTGCACCGTCCGCCAACGATCTTTCTGAATTTACCCGCCTTCTGTCGGATGAACGAATTCAAAACTGGATCGTGGAACAGGCGGCGGTTGCCGATCTGGAAGATGAAGACATCGAAATCTCTGCGCGCGAAGAACTGGTTGGCGCTCTTGCCGATATTCGAGGGCGGGTTACCAATCTGGGCTTGGCATGGCAGGCGGCCCCTGCTGCGGGAGACCTTTTCCGTTTGCGTTGGGAGGAAGAAGTCCCCGCCAAATCTCACGCTCAGGTGCGCGGATTGACTTTTATCATGATTTTTCTGTTTCTCGGCGCCGGCTTGGAATGGTTGTTTCGCCAATACACAGACGCAGCCCGCCTGCGCATCGAAATGCAATCGTTCGATAGCGTGACCCAAAGAGTATATGCCGCCGGGGTTCGGTCATTGATCACAATAGCGGGTCTGGTGATCTTTGCAGTCGGCAGCATCGGCGCCTACGCATCTTTCAGTTGGCCGCCGCTGGCGGCGGTTATCGTGCTGAACCAGTTGGTGGTCATTTTCGCTGTGCGCGCGGTTTGGACCATTGTGGTTCTGTTTCTTGCGCCCAGAGTGCCAGAATTGCGATTGCTACCAATCAGCAACGCAATGGCTAAATATTTATCACAAGTACTGCTCTTTCTATCTGCATTTTTGATTCTGGCGGCCTCATTGATGGATATGTATGGCCGGGTTGTGGTCAGCCCAGCAGGCGATGGTCAGACCCCCGAGACATTGGCCGTTGTGGTCGTTCTGGCCGCGCTCAGCGTTGTTGCAACGATGCTTTGCGTTTTTCTGGGCTTTCGCAAAGGGGCAAACCTACAGGGCGCGCGGCTATCCAAGATGCAACGCATGTGGCGGCTTTATCTGATTGTTTTGATTCTATTGGTTTTTGTAGCCCTGCTGTTGGACATGAGAGAAGTCATGTGGTCGATTGCATTGGTTGGGCTCTTGGTGCCCTCTTTGATGCTGATAAAGGCGTGGGTCAATTGCACCTTTGACGACGCCAATGAGGATTACTTATCCCGAGCAAGGAAAGCAGCAGCTGCGGCGGCCCTTGCTATGCCGGAAATGCCACTTGATGAAGTGCCTGAAGCTCAAGACCAGGCCGAAGAAACCGCCGAACTACTCAGCCCTTATGATACCTATCGACCGATTGCCCAGCGACTGGCCCGGTTTGTAGCAGTGATCGCCGTCGGCATCGCCATCGCGCTTATCTGGAATCTCGGGCTCTTTGAGCCGTCTGAGTCTCCAACCTTTACCGGGCGCATCATTTCGGTGCTCATTGACAGTGCCGTGGCCCTCTTGATTGCAGATCTTGTCTGGGTCTGGGCCAAAACGGCCATTGATCGACGCCTTGCCGCCTACGTACCACCGCCACAGGGGCAGGCACCCGGGCCAGAAGCCCGCATGGCAACGCTGTTGCCGCTGTTGCGGATTGTTTTGATGGTTACGCTAATGGTTATGGTGTCGCTCTCGATCCTGACGTCACTGGGTGTCAACATCGCGCCGATACTGGCCGGGGCCGGCGTGCTGGGCATTGCAATCGGTTTTGGTGCGCAGTCTTTGGTCAAAGATGTCGTATCCGGCATATTCTTCTTGGTTGATGATGCGTTCCGCGTTGGCGAGTATGTCGAAATTGATCAGCTCCGTGGCACGGTTGAGAGAATCTCGATACGGTCATTGCAGATCCGGCACCACCGTGGGGCGGTCCATACGCTGCCCTTTGGAGAGTTGAAGTCCCTGACCAACTATTCTCGTGACTGGGTGATCATGAAGCTTGAATTCCGGGTTCCGTTTGAAACTGACATGAAACTGGTCAAAAAGATCGTCAAAGAAATCGGGGCGGAGTTGAAAGCCAATGAAGAATATGGCGACTCCATCCTAGAAACCCTGAAATCACAGGGCGTTCGGCGCATGGAAGAATTCAACATGGTCATCGGAGTTAAATTCATGACCCGGCCCGGTGAACAGTGGTTGGTGCGCCGGGACGCCTATCAGATGGTGCGCGATGCATTTGATAAACGTGGAATTCGGATGGCTGAACGCAATGTCAAAGTCGAAGTGGCAGGCGCTGAGCACATGTCGGAAGAGGAGAAAAAAGCCATCGGAGCCGCCGCACAGGATGCTATTCAAAAGCCGCTGCTTCCGGGTCCGATTCCGGACGAGCCGTAACGCCTACTTGTCGGCACCTTACCATTAATATGGTGCCTAGGCGTACCTGCCGCTTAATCCACAGCCAGCCCACTTGGAACCTGGGAAGGGCGGCCCAAGGGCAAGGCCCGCGCTGAGCGTCCAGTCAGCGTTTTCAAGAATGCAACCAACTCTGAAATTTCAGTGGCCGACAGGCTGGCAGGACGAATGTCCAGATGCATACGTTGGCGCGCCATTTCCCGGCTGTCGCTTTGAACGACAAAATCAATGTCCTTCAGCCATGGAACTTCCGGCAGCAAAAGGTTTTCTTTGATCTTATCCTGATGACCAAATTCGGGATCCAGATGCTGCTGAATGACATCGGAGAGTGTAGAAAACGCGCCATTGTGACCATAAGGTGCCGTCAGCTCTACATTTCTGAGCGATGGCGTGCGAAATCTATAGGCGTCTTCCAGATGATCAGTTTCAGCCATCCTGCCCACGTCTCGGGCGATCGGGTCGAAGCGGCGCGTTCGCCCCGGGCCAAATGCCGGCAAGGCCAAGGCATAAAATGACTGATCCGTTAAAAGCGGACCAGAATGGCAATTTGCACATCCTGCAGCGCCATAGAATAGATCAGCGCCACGCTGTGCTGTGTCGGGCAAACTGCTCTGACCGGATAGCCAGTCGTCATAGGGGCTGTCATGGCTTTGCCACTCTGTTCCCATAAACGCCGCCAATGAGTTTGCTATTTCGACGATGGTAATCTGTTCAGGTGTCGCGACATGATCAAATGCTGCTACAAACATCTGGCCATACTGGGGAATAGTTCGGACCCGCTTGGCGAGGATCGGCCACGGCGCATCAATCCTGTCATGCGCCGCCCCGGCAATCTCGTTTTCTTTTGGATTTCCCGCCATCTCAAACTGAGCCACCAGTGGAAACACGGCCTGTGCGGCCAAGATCGTTTCCAGCCCCGACGGCAGCCATTCTTCGGCTGGCGAATTGAACCCATTGCCATAGATGTTCGACACTTCAAGTCGTCCGTCATGAAACAAGACCCGGATATCTTTGTGGCCCAGGTTCCAAAGACCCGGCGCGTTGCGTGGAATACGTTTTTTGATGCGATCCGCTCCGGATCCCGCAGAACGTTCCAGGCCGACGCCGCTGCCGCCTTCACCGATCCCAAGCGCCAGGCCATCCGAGCCGCCCAGATCATGGTGGTGGCAGGTGCCGCATGAAATGTTTCGGTTGCCAGAAAGGATCTTGTCGTAAAACAAAAGCTGCCCGATCCTTGCCTTTTGCGGATCAAAGGAGTGAAAATCAGCGGCAGTTATTGGCGCTGGCTTTTCTGCGTTTGCAGGGCATGCCAGCCCCAGAAAAAACAGGACAATGAAATGCGCGCAGCTCTTATGTTTCTTTTTCTTTTGGCCTCTCCCGCCTTTGGTGAAATTGAAGCGGCCCGTGATTTGATGGAGGCCGGAAAGTTCACCGAGGCGCGTGACGCGCTTTGGCCCGCCGCCCGATCGGGCAACGCTGAGGCGGAAGAGTTGATTGGGGTGATGTACGCGCTTGGGCTGGGGGTTGAACAGGATGATCAGCGCGCGTTTGAATGGTATTTGCGGGCGTCGATGAAGGGACATCCCGGCGCGCAATCTGGTGTTGGATGGTATTACGAGGTTGGTCGCGGCATCGCCGCCCCTGATCTGGTGCGCGCCTATATGTGGTACGTGCTGAGCGCCATTGGCGGCGACCCTGATGCGGCCATCAGTCAGGAAGAAGTGATCAAGAAGATGACGCCGGAGGAAATTGAAAAAGCTCATGTTCTCATCGATGACTATCGGATCTGGCTTTACCCGTTCAGATAGGGATCCGCCTTTCCGGCGGGCAGAATATGGGGCACCCCGGCAAGGGATGCCCCAATTTGTTAGTTCACGTCGGAACTGCGCGCCGCTTCGATATCGGCTTCAGCTGCAGCAACGGCAGAGGTCAGAGCCTCGAAGATGGCAGGGCCGCCGTCGATGTTGCTTTTGAACCAATCATAAACCGGCGCAGCAGCATCTTTGAACGCTGCTTTCTCGTCCGGACTTAGCACATAAAGATCACCGCCACCGGCGACAAAATCCTCATAGGCCTGGATCGACTTGCGCTTGGGCGAAGCAAACGTGGCTTGCTGAAGCTGATAGAACCCGTCGACGATAACCCGCCGCATGTCTTCTGGCATGGCCATAAAGCTGTCATTGGACATCCACCACAGCGCGCCCATATAGGCGTGCCCATCAAGCGTGACATATTGCAGGCCCGCATCCGGAAATTTCATCCCCATGATGTCAGTGATGCCGTTTTTGGAGCCTTCAACAACACCTGTCTGAAACGAGGTGAACAGTTCGGGCCATGGGATTGGCGTCGGGGAAGCCCCCAAAGACTTCACCAGTTCCTGAGGCAGATCAGCAACCACAGTTCGGATCTTCAGCCCTTCCATGTCTGCGGGTGATTGAACCCGGCGCTTTGTGTTGGCAAAATTGCGCCAACCACCTGTGTTGCCGACTGTCATCAGGCGGATTTTGTCGCCCGAGCTTTCCAGCGCCATGCTGCGCATGGTGCGGGTGAAATCGCCCGACAAAACATGTTCCGCAATGCGGTCGTCTGCCATCAGATAGGGCAGGTCAAGCACCTGCACATAAGGGAAGATTCCTGCCGCACCGCCTGACGTGGAAATGTAGATGTCAATGGTTCCGTCGGCGATGCCCTGAAGACACTCTGCGCCGTTCGCGCACAACTGGGTGCCGATAAACAGTTCGACTTCGATTGCGCCATTCGAGGCCGCTTCGACGTAGTTCTTGAAGACCACCAGACCGTCGTAGTCCTCGTCATTCTCGTTCGAATTGGCTGTAGCGCGGATTTTGAAGTCAGCGGCGGATGCAGCAAACGCGACCCCCGTCAACAACGTTGCTGTCATCAGCAACTTGAATGTTCCTTTGAGCATAGATACCTCCCTTGGTTTATTTTTCATTTGAGATTTAATTCACGAAGCCCGTCAAGCGTGGAATCGTCATCGAGATCGCCGGGATGTAGGTAATCAGGAAAATCACGACCACCTCCACAGCAAGAAAAGGCAGAATGGCCTTGGCGATGGTTTCGACCCGTTCACCTGAAACGGACGAGGCGACAAACAGGACAAGGCCCATCGGCGGAGTTGCAAGGCCCACAGTCAGATTAACTGACATAATGATTGCGAAATGCACCGGGTGAACCCCCAGATCGACGAAAATCGGGCCCAGGATCGGTCCCAGAATGATGATCGCGGGTCCGGCATCCAGAAACATGCCAACTACGAACAACAGGATGTTGATCAGAAACAGTAAGATCAGCGGATTTTCACTAAGAGACAGGATGAATTCTGCCAAAACTTCAGGCGCATGAGACAAGCTGACAACGGTTTTGAACGCCATCGCAGCCCCTACCAACAGCAACACCACCGCAGAGGTCATTGCCGCCCGGGACAGAACCGCGGGCATGTCGGAAACGCTCATCGTATTGAGCACAAAAAATGCCACCACAACCGCATATGCCACAGCCACAGCCGCCGCTTCGGTCGGGGTGAAAATGCCGATCAGAATCCCGCCCAAAATCAACACAGGCGTTTGCAGAGGGACAACTGCACGTTTGCAGGTCAATCGGAAATCGCCGCTCACCATGCGTCGCACACCCAGCATCAACGCGTGAGCGATAAGCAGGCCAATGCCAAACACGACAAACTTTGCGGTCGCTGACGGTTCCTCGCCCAATGGGGCGACTAACAGGATCAGGCCGGCAAGATTGGCGCGCACCAGTACGAACGAAAAAACTTTTTCGCGGTTTGTGATTGTCTGATTGGTGAGAACGACACGTTTGGCTTCGGGCAGATCGTATTTGTCAGCCAAAAGACGCACCATAATCATCAAACCGACGCCGACCAAGACGCCCGGCACAATCCCGGCCAGAAACAGCGCCGCCACGCTTTCGCCCATCACGTATGCATAGATGATCATGATGCCCGAAGGTGGGATGATCGGCCCAATCACCGAAGAGGCGGCAGTGATCGCAGCGGCAAAACGGCGTGAATATCCCTCGCGCTCCATTGCCGGGATCAACATTGAACCAAGGGCGGATGTATCTGCCACTGCAGAGCCTGAAAGCCCGGCGAATAAGATCGAGCTAAGGATATTGACCTGCGCAAGTCCGCCCCGAAGATGGCCCATGAGCGCCTGACTGAATTCTACCAGTCGCATGGTTATTCCGCCGCGATTCATCATTTCGCCAGCCAGCATGAAAAACGGAATCGCCATCAAGGGAAAGCTGTCCATGCCGTTGTAAACATTGCGATAAAGCAAGGCGAGATCGCGTTCTTGCCCGTTCATCCATAACAATATGCCCGGCGCGGCCAGCAAGCCGAAGAACACCGGCAGACCAATCATCAGGAATACAAGGAAAAGCGGTAGGAACCACACCAGCATTATTCTGCTCCCGCCATATTATCGTCATGTAATTGTCTCAGATCGTCGCCCTGTCCGCCAAGGGTGATCAGCGACCTTAGGATCAGCTCGATATTCACTGCCGTCAAAAGAACCAGCCCGACAAAGACCGACATATACATCCACGCCAGCTTGATTTTGATAGTTTTCATGCCGATCAATGCCAAGGGGATCTTAAGAGATGAAGAGGCAAACAGCCAACCGGAGTTCACATGGTTCCAGCCGAGGCCAAGCCCGACAACCAAAACCACCAAGGACAAGACCAGCAGCGCCAGTGAAAGCACCGCTGCGGCACGGCGCGGCATGGCTTGTTCCAGCATATCAATGGCAACGAAGCCGCCTTTGCGATAGGCTGATGCGGCAATCAATCCGGTCATCCAGAGCATTAGAAAACGCGCGGCTTCGTCTGGCCAGGGCAAAGCATTATTCAGAACATATCGAAAGAACACTTGGATCAGGATAACGAACACCATGAGTGCCATCGCAGCAATGGCAACGGCACGGCCAAACCGCAAGATGTGGTCATTCAAGAACTGAAGGGGTTTGAGAACCCCAAACAGTGGCACCATTGCGCATCCTCCCATGTGTCCCGATTGGCACGGGCTCTTTAATCAGTCATTTTTCTATTCTGTCGACGTGGCGATATCTGCGAATCCTCCAAGGGTGCCACCGTAAACCAGCAAGGGTGCCCCGTCTTGTATGGTTGCACGCAGGACACGCGCGACAATGATCACATGATCACCACCATCGTGCATGGCATAGCGTTGGCATTCAAACCGGGCCAGACATCCCTCAATCAACGGCGTGCCGTCTGGGTTCTGTGTCCAGTCCAGATCGTCGAAGGTGAACCCCGGCTTTGCAAATTTATGGCAAAGGTGGGTCTGATCCTCGCTTAGGACGTGGATTGCAATCTTGTCGGCCTCAGCGAAATGGGGAAACCGTTTTGATTTTTTGGACTGGGACCACAAAACCAGCGGTGGATCCATTGAGACTGACGAGAAGCTATTCGCTGTAATCCCAATTGGCCCAACCGGGGATCCGGTGGTGACAATTGTCACACCAGTGCCAAACTGGCCAAGCGCATCGCGATACTCACGATGGGTTTCTGGGCCCGGCTGGAAGTGGTGAGGCTTATTTGACATCATGAGAGCACCCGTTAAGCGACTTCGCTGCCGCGTGCGGCGGTATAAATTTCAAACCAGGTTTGCCGATCGATTTTGACCTTGGCGGCGTCGCCGATGTTTTTGATCCGGTCCAGGTTGTTGGTTCCCAGAACGGGCAGAATTCCGGCTGGATGCGCCAGAAGCCATGCCACCGCCACCGCCGCCGCATCGACTGCGTTTTGCTCCGCGACGGACTTCAGAACCGCAAGCAAAGTCATGTTCTTGGCGTCGAACAATTCGCCGCCGCCCAGTGGTGACCATGCCATTGGCGAAATGCTACGTTCCTGAAGATAGGCGATATCGCCGTTGGTGAATGGGTCGTGACACAGGACGCTAATTTCGATTTGGTTGGTCACTAGCTTTGATTGCATCGCCGATTGTAACAACGTCCAGTCATGCAGCTTGAAATTGGAAACCCCGGCAGCACGCACCTTGCCACTTGCAATCACCTCGTCCAGCGCGGCGCCTGTTTCGTGATGGTCCATCATCGGGTCTGGCCGGTGAATCAGCAAAACATCAATATGATCGATGTTCATGTTGATCAGCGAGCTATCGACGGACTCAAGTATGTGGCCACGGCTGGTGTCGTAGTGCTTCACACGCCGATCGGCGTATTTCCCGACCGGAGCGACGATATCGCACTTGGTGATAATCTCGATTTGATCGCGCAGGGCCGGGGCAGACTTCAGACAGTTCCCCATCACGGCTTCGGCTGCATAGCCGCCATAGATATCGGCCTGATCGATTGTTGTAATACCTTGGCCCAGACAAGCCTCGATTTTGGCCTGAACATGCGCGGGTGAAGTATCTTTGTCGTCAGATACGCGCCACATTCCATACACAAGGCGGGACAAGTCCAGATCATTCTGGAGCGAAACGCGCTCCATCAGCGCCGTTCTCCGGCGCCAAGCGGCGTCATCGGCGTATCCGATGGCACACGACCATGTTCCTGTGGCAGCGAACAGGTCTTGAGGTGGGGCATTACACGTTCTCCAAAATGTACACATTCGTCCAGATGAGGGTATCCGGAGAAAATGAAAGCTCGGATGCCCATTTTTTGATATTCCTCAATCTTGGACATAATCTGATCTGTTGATCCGACCAGGGCCGCACCACATCCTGAGCGCGCCCGACCGATTCCTGTCCACAGGTTTGGTTCGACATAGCCGTATTGATCCGCGAGTTCCCGCGCTCGGGTCTGATGACTGACACCAAGCGATCCACTGTCATGCGCCCGTTCACGGATCAGGCGACCATATTCGTCATCCAGTTTTGATGCCAGATGTTCGGCGTATTCCTTGGCCTCCGCCTCGGTGTCACGCACGATCATGTGGACGCGCAAACCATAATCCAACGTGCGCCCGTAATGATCAGCTCGTGCATGAACCGCTTTCATTCGACCGGCCAGGTCCTCTTTGGATTCCGGCCACATAAGATAGACGTCGCAATGCTGGCCGCACAGATCGAGCGCCGCCGGGGAATAACCGCCAAAATACATGAGCGGACCGCCGTTCTGTTGGTACGGTCTCGCCGGCTCCGTGCTGACCCCTTTGAACGAGTAAATTTCGCCGTCATAGTTGATTTCATCCTGGGTCCACGCCTGACGCAGAATCTCAACAACCTCACGCGAACGCTGGTAGCGGAATGCACTATCGGCTTTTTCACCGGGGAAATCGGACGAGATGATGTTGATCGTCAGGCGACCTTTCATCATGTGATCAAGCGTCGCGATTGTCCGCGCCAGCATGATGGGCTGCATCTCGCCGCAGCGAACCGCCGCCAGCATGTTGATGTCTTTGGTTATCGGCGCACAGCCAGCAACAAACGAAAGTGTATCCTGACCAACCTGATAAGACGACGGGCACAGGATATTGCGAAATCCCAGACGTTCGGCCTGTTGTACGATCGCTGAGCAGTGTTCCCAGCTTGATCGGAGCGTGCCGTCAGGCACACCGAGATATTGATAGTCGTCCGAGCAGAGTGCCGAAAACCAGGAAACTTCGATGGCATCAAGAGCAGCTGATGTGACTGGAACAATGGTCATCGATTCTCTCTCCTGAAGACGAATTTAGACTTGCGTAGCATTCGCCATGATGTAGATCAATAGTGTATCAATTTTTTGACTCGGAACTATTTTCTTTGAAAAACCAAAGCTCTCTCCCGGTTTTTGTTCAGATCAGCGAATTGCTGATCCGCGAAATCAGTGCTGGGCATTTGCTGGATGGCGAACGCCTGCCGCCGGAACGAGCGATGGCTGCAGAAATGGGGATCTCGGTGGGCACATTGCGCAAATCGCTGGCTGAACTTGAAAAAGTCGGTTTGCTGGAACGGCGGCAAGGTTCTGGAAATTACGTGAAAGCAAAAAGCGATGCAGCAAGCGTTTATGCATTCTTTCGGATCGAATTGCACAAAGGTGGCGGGCTGCCGTCGGCGGATGTCTTGTCGATTGAGCGGTTTAAAAAGCCTACCGAGGCTCCGCCATTTGGGACGTCTCCCGATGGTCACCGTATCCGCAGGCTTCGGTATCTCAATGAGTTCCCCGTGGCTGTAGAGGAAATCTGGCTGGATGCTGGATATGTCGACAAAATTTCAATCAGTGATTTGTCGGACTCTCTGTATCTCTATTACAAATCGCGACTTGGCCTCTGGATCACGCGGGCCGAAGATCACGTCAGTATCGATCAGGCCCCCGACTGGTCCCCTGCAAAATTCGGACTCCTGCCGGGTGAAACCTGCGGATACGTGGAACGGATCAGTTGGGACCAAGACAATCGACCCGCCGAATTTTCACGCACTTGGATCGACACAACAAAAGCGCGCTATGTGGCACGCATACGCTAGGAAACAAGATGAACGACACAGTTTGTTACGGCATCATTGGCTGCGGAATGATGGGGCAGGAGCACATCCGCAATATTCATCTGCTAGAGAATGCGCGGATCGTCGCGATCTTCGAGCCGGATCAAGAAATGCGGCAGGCCGCCAAGGTGCTGGCGCCGGAAGCCGCGTTTCCTGATAGCATTGCGGCGCTGGTTCAGATGTCTGAGGTCAACGCCCTACTCATTGTATCGCCAAACCACTTGCACCTCGAGCAGATTGAAATGATTGGAGCGATGCGCCCGCTGCCTTTGCTGGTGGAAAAGCCGCTTTATACCAGCCCTGATCAGGCCGCCCGCGTTGCGGCCCTGCAGTCGACTTATGCTGCACCGATCTGGGTCGCGATGGAATATCGTTATATGCCACCCATTGCGAAGTTCCTTGATGATGTGGATCATGCGACCGGTGGCATCAAAATGTTGACCATCCGCGAGCACCGCTTTCCTTTCCTGCCCAAAGTTGGTGACTGGAACCGCTTCAATCGCAATACAGGTGGTACTCTGGTCGAAAAATGCTGTCATTTTTTCGATCTGATGCGATTGGTAATAAAGTCCGATCCAGTGCGAGTCATGGCTTCTGCTGGGCAGGCATTAAATCATCTGGACGAAGCTTATGACGGGGAAGTGCCGGATATCTGGGACAATGGCTATGTGATCGTGGACTTTGCCAACGGTGCCCGGGCGATGCTGGAGCTCTGCATGTTTGCTGAGGGATCACGCTATCAGGAAGAAATCTCGGCCGTCGGCGCAAGCGGCAAAATCGAAGCTCTGGTGCCAGGTCCTTCCAGATTCTGGCCCGGGCATCTGGGTGCGCCACCCACGCCACAGGTCATTGTCAGCCCACGAAACCCCAATGGGCCGGAAGTGCTGGAGATCAAAGTCGATCCTAAGATATTGAAGGCTGGCGATCACAATGGTGCAACATTCTATCAACACCTTGGGTTTCAGAAAACCGTGCTGCAGAACGCGCCGCCTGACGTCACGTTGCTCGACGGTGCAGCGGCCGTGGCGCTGGGAATGGCGGCACAAGAATCGGCAGCAACAGGCAAGGTAATTGAAATGTGACCGCGCCGCGCCTGAATCGGTGCGCATATTAACGGAAGAAATTGCGCTAGATTGCCGCCTTGCTATCGAACAAATATGCGGCCTGTGAGTCACACCTCGATTTGCACTAGATAATCCGCTTAGGGCGCATGCGCTGGGCTCCACACTTTCAAATGGAGATGCTGGCCTCGACTTAGCGAGTGTCCTTCACCAGACCTAAGACAGAAACCAAACGCTGCTAAATGTTAGTCTTGCGACGATTTTCAATTGCTTCGTTCTATGCATCTCGCCAAAGTCGCCAATATGAAGTTTCTACTGATAAGCCCTTTGCCATACTTCAAGACGGCGCAGTTCAATGCGACGTTGTTCAGAGCGACGAAATGAAAGACTTTGCCGTCGATCCGAAGTTCCCTTTGCGGCCACCAAGCAAAGTGATGCGTTTGTCGCGGATGGGGGCATCGTTTCCCACTCGCCTTTCATTCCTGCGGACTCTCTTGCGCTTTCTGCGCGACGATGGTGCTCAGGTGACTCGTCCGGTCTGGAATGTTGACGGGGACGGCTACGGCCATGCCGTTTATTCTGTGACCCTGGGGGGCTACACATACTCTCTGGTTGCTGTGTCCACTGATCTGCCAGCGGATCAGCGCACGGATCGGGTAATTGCGACAGCTTGGGATACCACCTATGTCCTTTATGACGGCATGCCGTCGGAGGATGAGATTGCGCGCATCTGCCGTGCAGCACCTCAGCAGGAAGCAGCACGATTTACGGAATCGGACCTTGTTTTGTCGCGCGCGAACAAATCCGTACGGCTGTTTGCGCATGTTATCGATGCGTTGCGCGATGGACTGCAACCAGACAGAGACATGATACGAGAGATCGGCTACCTGATGCGCACGACAGCCGTTTACGGCAACGGAAAATTTGGGATCGCGGATCGGGCGCGCATCGCGGATCGCCCCGGTCTTGGCGGGCCTTTTATGGCTGAAATGCTGACGGTTTGGCTGATCCGGGGCTTTACGCTTGATTTAGCCGAGTATGTGGGGCGCGGAAAACTAGACGTTGCAATAAAACGTCATCTGGGTATCGGCAACGCCACAGGCTTGGGCATGGCACCGTTCCTAGTGTCCCATCCGTTATTGCTCGATGCCTGGATGCAGGTTCGCGAAACGGCCCTCGCGCGGGTGCGCAGCCTCGAATTCCTAAGCATAGAGAAAATCGAACACCTCTACGCACTTGCGGCGCGTGTCGGCGCGCATCTGGCCGAATGGCAGGTGCCGGACCCTGAGGCGCAGGCGAGCATTGAGCAACTTCAACGTGAGTGGCCCGAAGTGACGGCCACGCTCACCCCCGACGCGATGACGTCGCAATTTCCCATCAATGCGCTGCTCAATTCCAGCGCGCAATGGTCGGTCGAAATGCAGGAGTTGATTGTCGCTTTTGTACTTGAGCCGTTTGGCGAGGTGATCGACGGATTGACCGATTGCATGGCGTCCCCATTCACACCACAGCTTGATCCGAAAATGTCGCTCCACGACCTCTGTGAACTGCTTGAAAGAGACTGGGACTGGGCTGTTGAACCAGATTATTCTAAACCAGACCATTGTGCTCAATTCTGGTATGTTTCGGAAGAAAAAGGCGAACCGCGCCTTGGCAACCGCTTCACCGAAGACGGAGCGGAGTTGGAAAGCCCTCTGGATATAGCCCGACAGGTCAAGGCGGTGGCGGCGGACATCGAGTGCGTTACCGGCACGGTGGCCGATTTCTTGCGCAACCATCCTGAGCATCGCGCTGCAACCCGCCGAATTCAAACGCTGGCACTGCATCCCTATTCTGAAATTCGCGATAATCTGATTGGCGCAGGATGCCGTCCTATCGACATGTTGCGCTGCAAGCTGTCCTTTTTTGGCGCGGCAAAGTTCGACCCAAAATCTGATCGCTGGACCCGGATCACCTTGGCGCAAGGCGCGCCATTGTTTGATGAACTGGATCAGGCCGATGAGTGGTGGCTACCGCATTTTGGTATGCAATGAAGCGGTCACTGAACGAAATACAGGGATTGATGCTAAAGGCTGCACGCGGGGCAGGCGTGCCGTTGGGGTTGGCCGAAGACCTGTCAGCTGCAGTGCCTTTTTTGATCAGAAATGGAGCGCTGACAGAGATTGTTCCGATTTTCTTTGGCGCCGCTTTCACCGGACTTGTCGCGGCCGTCGCAGATTTGGATGCACGCGAATGTGGTCATGCGGGTGGCATGCCTGTTGGGGACTCCACAGACGTCTACGCGGCGCTGGCCGCAGCGCGCGGCCTAAACGACGATCTGGAAGCTGTAAGTGGTGCGCAAGATATTCCCGCAACGCTGTGGTCACAGCTTAACGAATTTGCGAAGCGCACATATGTTCCTGCGTCAGAAGCGTCTCGTTTAGCCGGAGCTGGGGCAGGTCTGATCGATAACGATTGAGGCGGTTATTCGGCCCGCGCTGGCCTTAGCCAAACGGATCCACGTCGTAGCGCACGTCTGCCAGATAAAGCCCATGCGGCGGGCAAACCGGCCCGCACGCAGGCCGAGATCGCGCGTCAAGCGCACTGCCGACATCTTCGGGTGTCCAGGATCCGGCACCAACACGTTCCAGCGTGCCAACAAATCCCCGCACCTGATTGTGGAGAAACGACCGGGCGCGCACATCAAAGTGAATCTCTGTTCCCGCCACGGTCTTAACGCTGCAAATATCGAGCACATCGAGCGTCTTTACAGGACTTTTCGCCTGACAGATCGTCGATCGAAACGTCGTAAAGTCGTGCTTCCCAACTAGGTAATCGGCGCCGACCTGCATTGCCTTGACATTCAATTGGTGCGGCACTTGCCACACCAGTTCGCTCATGTGCGCCGAGGGCGCGCGGCGGGTGAGTATGCGAAACAAATACCGTCGTTCCAATGCCGAAAACCGCGCATGCCAGTCATCTGCAACGCGCGCGCAGCTTAAAATTGCAACTGGCGCAGGCTTAAGATGATAGTTCAGCGCCTCAGATAGCCGAAATGGGTCCCACTCCCGGTCCATATCGCAATGCGCGACCTGACCAATCGCATGTACCCCGGCGTCAGTGCGTCCCGCAGCGGCGATATTGTGTGTCCGAGGCTCTAGTTTGGCCAGTGCACTTTCTATAGCGCCCTGCACCGAGGGGTGACCCTTTTGCCGCTGCCAGCCTACAAAGGGTCTGCCGTGATATTCAACTTTGAGTGCGTAACGAGGCATGATCCCGCCTTAGCGCGGGGCCGTGCGCGCCGCAATCCCCACTGGTATCCCTTGTCTGCGCAGCCTATCTTTGACCAAACACTTGGGCAGGGACAGAAATTTGGTTGTTTCGACGATTGCAGGCGGCGTGTGGCGCGGGGTTGAAACTGCGCAAAACACTTTGTCTGAGGCTTTTTTTGAGCCGGTGATCCGGTTGGGCGTAACCGGTCTGGCGCGTGCAGGTAAGACCGTGTTCATTACGTCATTGGTCGCAAACCTGTTGGACAGGGGTCGTATGCCGCAACTCTTGGCAGCCGCCGAAGGGCGTATCACCGCGGCCTATCTTCAACCGCAGCCCGACGACACGGTGCCGCGTTTTGACTACGAGGCGCACTTGGCGTCGCTCACCGCCAAAACTCCGCATTGGCCTGACAGTACCCGCGCCGTTAGTGAACTGCGCTTGTCGCTGCGGGTGCAACCCAACGGCTTGCTTGCCGGTTTGCAGGGTCCGCGCACAATACATGTCGACATTGTCGATTATCCTGGCGAGTGGCTGCTTGATCTGGGGCTTTTGGATAAGAGTTACTCTGATTGGTCATCCGAGGTTTTGACCCGGCTTGAGACGCGGTCTCAGGCGGCGGATTATATGACAAATCTCAGGGCAGTCGATGGCACTGCTGGTATCGACGAACCTGTTGCAAAATCGCTGGCGGAAGGTTTTACGGCTTATCTGCATGCAGCCCGAGCCGAAGGGTTTTACGATTGCACCCCCGGTCGGTTCCTGCTGCCCGGTGATCTGGCCGGATCACCTGTTCTTACATTTGCACCTCTTCGCGCTGTTGCTAACGCTCCGCGCAAATCCCTGATCCGCGAGATGGAGCGGCGATTTGAAGCCTACAAGAGCCAGGTCGTGAAACCGTTTTTCCGCGATCACTTTGCCCGGATTGACCGGCAGGTTGTACTTGTCGATGCTCTGGGCGCTATTCACAAAGGCCCACAGGCGGTCGAGGATATGCGCGGAGCGATGGCCGACCTGCTTTCAGCCTTCCGGCCGGGTCGCAATGCGTTTCTAAGCCAATTATTGCGTGGTAAACGCGTTGAAAAAATCCTGTTTGCCGCGACAAAGGCTGACCATTTGCACCATCGCCAACATCCAAAGCTGACCGCGATTATGGAAGCATTGACCCGCGAGGCGCGAGACCGGGCACGCTTTGCGGGGGCGCAAACGGCGGCCATGTCTGTCGCAGCGCTTCGCGCGACTATTGAAGAGACTCGCATACACAATGGTGCTGAACTGGATGTCGTGCGCGGCATATTACTGGACACAGGCAAACAAGCGGCGTTCTACCCGGGCGCTTTGCCAGAGGACCCGGCTCATCTTCTGGGTCCGGCCCGTGACGGCGCTGCAAAATGGCTTGACGAAGACTATCAGATTATGTCGTTTGCGCCGGCCCCCCTGACATTGAAACCCGGCGACGGTCCCCCCCATATCCGTTTGGACAAGGCGGCAGAATTCTTGATCGGAGACCGGCTGTGAACATCCACATTGGCCCGGCGCAACCGCTTGATGCAGGCGCCGTTGGCGCGATCCTGTCGAACGCTACTGATGCGGCTGAGTGGTTGCCGCGTCTTTACAGCCGGGCCGAAGAACTGAGATTTGCAGGTGATATGATAGATGCGGGCTGGGTGCAGGTTGCCCGCAGTGCAGGCCGAATTTCGGGTTTCCTCGCGCGGGCTGGCGAAGAAGTGCACTGTCTTTATCTCGCGGATGATGTGCAGCGGCAGGGATTAGGACGGGCCTTGTTGGACCAAGCGAAAGCAACAGAGGCCGATCTTAGGCTATGGGTCTATCAGGATAATATAGACGCACAGGGGTTTTACAGGGCGATGGGCTTTGTCGAGGTCACCCGAACTGACGGCGCCGCGAATGACACCGGCCTGCCAGACATCCGTTACGAGTGGCGCAAGGAGGCCGTGTGAGATGGCAAAAGGTCCGGTTCTGATTGAAATAGATGAGGCAGCTGTCACGCAAGTGGCTGATGCCCCCCTAGTTCCAGACATCGAGTCCGCAGCGCCAAACGGGCAAGCGATGCAGATTGCCGCTCAGTTGGCGGCGCGCAAACCGTCGCGGCTAGCGCGCTGGTTCTGGACACTCTTGGGGATGCTGACCGGGGCGGTCGTTTCTCTCGCGGCATGGGATTTTGTCAACGCACTGATTGCGCGCAACCCGGTCCTGGGATGGTCAATGACTGCCCTGATCGCGGCGTTTGTCTTGGTCCTTTTGAGCATTGCACTGCGCGAACTGGCTGCCTTTAGCCGACTGGCCCGCATCGACGACCTGCGACACCGCGCGGCAGAGGCACTGGCGCAAGAGGACCTGACCGCAGCCCGCAAGGTTATCATCCAACTCATGGCTCTTTATCGGAACCGGGATGACACCAAATGGGGGCGCGATCGCCTCGCAGAGCGGCAAGGCGAACAGTTTGATGCGGCCAGTCTGTTTGGTCTGGCTGAGGCGGAATTGATGTCGCCGCTGGATGCGGCGGCAAGCAGAGAAGTTGAGGCAGCGGCCAGGCAGTTGGCAACTGTCACTGCGTTGGTGCCCATTGCCCTTGCGGATGTTGTCGTCGCGTTGACTTCCAATCTGCGGATGATCCGGCGCATTGCAGAAATCTACGGCGGACGATCTGGCACCTTGGGCAGTTGGCGGTTAACCCGCGCGGTGATGTCACATCTGGTTGCAACCGGCGCCGTCGCGGTCGGAGATGATATGCTTGAACCATTTTTGGGCGGATCAATCCTTGGCAAGCTGTCTCGGCGGTTCGGCGAAGGGTTGGTGAATGGCGCCCTGACCGCAAGGGTCGGTGTCGCGGCCATTGAAGTATGTCGCCCCCTGCCGTTCATTCGCGGCAAACGTCCGTCGGTCCGTGGAATTGTCAAACGCGCGCTAAGCGGGCTTTTTGGCTCCTCCAAAGAGAGCTAGACAGAACCACTACTGGCTTTCATTGAGGTAAGGTATTCCGCGCTTTCAGGGCCACACTTAGCTGTATACACTTTGCCGCGGCAGAGCAGGGCAGGATGATGGAAACGCATATGTTTGAGTTGTTATTTGCGTTCGGCGGCATTGTCCTGATCAGCATACCTGTTTTGTTGATCTATCTGCTGATCGCACACAGATCGCTCAAGAGGCGTGTCGCTGATCTGGAACAGACCG
>CBDTVL010000017.1:0-28077 GCA_965363755.1 uncultured Sulfitobacter sp. | reverse complement strand
TCCAATATCCAATAACGACGATACCGCGTCAGTCGGATACCTGGACAAGACAGTATGCGGGATATACCTCCCGTTCGGGGTGCGACATGCAAATGCTGCTTCCGGCACATTCCAGCATTTCCTGCTAGATTTGCATCGCAGCGGCGCGGCCCGTCAAAGCAGACCTTTGTTCGCAGTGTTCACAATGGGGGTTTGGGCGCTGCCTGCCGTCGTCATGACATCCGTCAAGCTCTCGCCCTACGATGCTGCCTCAACTGGATGATGCACAATCTCGGTCCCCAGCACTGCCAGGCATTCACGAATAAACGCAGCCAGTGCGGTCCACCCCTCGGCCGTAACCAGATTACCATCACGCAACGCCGCCTTGGGGCCAATCTTGACATAAGTCGCCTCCGTCAGCGCAACTTCCGGCTCAACAGTGAAAAGCCCTGAAACCCGCTTGCCGGCAATCACTTCTGGCACAGCAATCAGCACCTGTAGTCCATGGCAAATCGAAAACACCGGTTTCCCAGCTTGATGAAACTCGCGTACGATCTCGCGCACCCGGGCATAGGTCCGAATATATTCTGGCCCCCGCCCGCCGGCAATATAGACTGCGTCATAGCCCTCGGTCGAACATCCGTCGAAGTCAACTGTCACTTCGATCCCATGCCCCGTATGTTCGGTCCACGTCATGATCCCTGGTCCAAAATCATGCACAGATGTTGTCACTCGTGTCCCCGCAATGGTGTCCGGGCAAATGATATCCACGACATGTCCCACAGCTTCCATAGCTTGCTGAAACACGAAAATTTCATATTCCTCCGAATACTCACCGATAAGCATCAAGATGCGTTTGCCATCCATGTCGTCTTCCTTCTCGCTACAGAACGATTGTCCGCCAAAATGCCGAGCTTGCCAACCCCAACCGGACATAATTCATCACCGCCAGGCGGATGATTTCTGGACTTGTTTTGAAATAGCGAATTGGACTGCGTTTGGTCATCCGCCGAAGCTACGAGATCACTCAGCCCGCCTCAAGTCGGTTTGGCCTGACATAGCCCAAAGTGCATCGGCGAGATGATATGTGAGGCGGCGTTCAGCAGCACCTCACGCTCAATCGGCGTCTCGCGCACCAGACGGAATTCGTAATACTCCAGATAGCGCAAGCCCCCATGCACTAGCTTGCCCGAGCGCGAAGAGGCGCCCTGCGCCAGATCATCCTTTTCGCACAGCACAACGCTCAGGCCCCGGCCAGTAGCATCGCGCGCGATGCATGCTCCGTTGATGCCGCCGCTAGTAACGAAAAGGTCGACCCCCTGTGTCATCCCGCATCGTCCTTCGATTGCACGCCATAGCTTTCAAAGCCACGGGCCGTCTCTTCGATCTCGGCATCGCTCAGAATCTGCCCTCCACCGATCGTGAGCGCGTGGTAATATTGGTGGGCCAAGGCCTCCAGCTCTCCGGCTAACCACATGGCACGGGTCAGGTTAGCGCCGCCGACGACCATGCCGTGATTTGCCATCAGACATCCATTGCGCCCGTCCATAGCCACAAGGATATTTTTCGACAGCGCGGCGGTGCCATAACGCGCATAATCGCAGACCCGCACATCCGGCCCACCGAAAACAGCAATCATGTAGTGGATCGCCGGAATCGGCCTTTGCGCCACGGCAAGAATGGTGGAATAGGGTGCATGAGTGTGCACCACCGCATTGATATCCGACCGCCCCCGAAGGATATCACGGTGAAAGCGCCATTCGGAGGAGGGTTTGTTCGGCCCGTCCCACCCGCCATCGTCAGAGGCAAGCGGCATACGGGCGATCATCTCGGGTTGGATCACGTCATAGCCCACCGCCGAGGGTGTGATCAGCATCCCGTCACCGTCACGCACCGAGACATTGCCGGATGCGCCTCGGTTCAGACCGTCAGCTTCCAGCTTCTTGCAACATTTGATGATCTCTTCGCGGTGTCCCATCACGTCAACATGGGTTGCGCGGCGGCTCATCCGCGATGTAGCGGCGCACCTCTTCCGCCAATAATGTCACCGTGTGGACAGAGGCACCGGTGATGTGCGGCGTCAGCGTGACCTTAGGAGGTCGTAGCAACGGCCAATCGGCGGGAACCGGCTCGACTCCGAAAGTTTCCATCATGACGCGGCTTATCTCACCATCGACAAGCGCATAATAAAGGTCGACGTAATTGCACATCGACTCTCGCGCAGTGTTCACAAACAGCGCGTCGTTTTTCATCTTTGCAAAGGCCTCGCGCATACATTTTCCTTGGTCACCGCCTGACCAGTTCACGCCGCGTCCCACCCGTCGCGGATGCACCGATACCCTTCCCGATAATACGCTTCGGGCGATTCGGCGAAGTCGCGCCAGACTCGTGTGGCAGCTGCCAGTTCCGGCAGGCCGCGCCCGAACGCCTCGATGGTCAGCCAGCGGTCATATCCACTTGCCTTGATTGCTTTGAAGGTCTCGGACCACGGCACATGCCCGCGCCCCGGTACACCGCGGTCGTTTTCCGAGATGTGAACATGTACGATATCAGCAGCGTTTCGGGTGAAAGCCGCGACAGGGTCGCGTTCCTCGATATTGGCATGGAACGTGTCGTACATCGTTTTGATCGCCGGGTGGTTTAGTGACCTTGTATAGGCGCAGAGGTCATCCTGAGTATTGGCGAAATAGCTCTCAAACCGGTTAATAGCCTCCAGTGCGATGGTCACTCCATTGGCCTGCGCGTGATCGCCCACCGCACGGTGCACCTCGCGCGCCCGATCAAATTCGGCCTCGGTGGTGCCCGCGCCCGAGAAATGACCCAACGCCTGATGTAATGGCCCTCCGATGCAGTCGGCCTCCAAAGCCGCCGTGCAATCGACACACCATTTCAGGTACTCCACCGCCCTGACCCGCGCGCTGGCGTCTTCTGACAACGGATGCATATCGACTGACGGGATGACTGAGATCCCCGTCCGGCCCAACCCTATCCCGTCCAGCATTGCGCCAACCGCGGCATAATCATCGGGCGTTCCGGCAAAGATCGGCACTTCGACTCCGTCGTATCCAGTGGCTTTGATGTCCTCCAGCAACGCTTTGTGGCTTTCGTCGACACCGGTCGTCCACAGCAGCATGCAAAAGCCGATTTTCATGATGTCCTCCTCCGATTTGATCTTTTTACGACCCTACCGCGAATGCTGGCCAATCCCAAAGCAAGAAATGATGGGCGTACGTCAATAAAATGGTTGCTTTTGCGCAGGGTTGTGGGACCATACTGCCACAAAAACATGAAATGGGAGGTTGTCATGGGGGGAAACACGTATCCCAAGCTGCACAATGCGATGTGGCCGGGGCTAGTCGGCAAGGGCGAGGATGAGCCGCCCATCGATCTGAACACTATGCTGGACCTGACCGAACAAGCCGAGGTGGACGGCGTGAAATTCGACGGGGTAGATCTGTTTTTGGCCGATCCGCACACGTCCATCGATGCCGACGATGATACGATCAAGGCGTTGGCCGACAATGTCGGCAGACGCGGGCTCGACATCGGCTCCGCCGTGGCGCCGGTCTGGCCTCCGGTTGGTGGCGGGTCTGCAATGGATGAGGGCGACGGGCGCAAAGCCTTCCTCGATGCCGTGCGCAAGTCTTGCCGCATCATGGGTCGCCTGCGCGATCTGGGCGTCCGCAAAGGCGGCATCATCCGGGTGGACACCGCAACGGGCGTAGCGGAATGGGCCGTGAACCCAAAGGGCAACACAGCGAAGATAGCAGAAACTCTGCGTCAGGCCTGCATCATCGCTGAAGATCACGGCGAGCGTCTGGCAATGGAAGGCGAGATATGCTGGGGTGGGATGCATAGCTGGAAGCACATGGTCGAGCTGTTGCAGGCCGTAGATCGTCCCAAAACACTAGGCTTTCAAGCAGACCTGGCACACACCATGCTCTACGCGCTTGGCTATAACGCGCCCGAGCATGCTCTGATCGACAACGACGAATTATCCGATCAGGCCGCGCTCGACGCAGCGCTCAAGACGATCACCGATGCGCTGCGCCCCTGGACCATCGACTTTCACGTCGCGCAAAACGATGGCACGGTGCATGGCAGCGGTTCCCATGACAAGACCGGGCGGCACTGCCTGGCGACTGATCCGAATGGCAAGCTGGATATCGTTAAGCATTCCGGAATGTGGCTGAACAACTCTGACGGCACGCCGGCGAAAGCGATGCGCCACATCTGCTGGGACGGCTGCATGTTCCCCAACAAAGTTCTGGAGACCCAACAAACCTGGAACGACATCCTTGGGGCCATGATTGCGGTGCGCAACGCCCACGGTTGGACTTAGGGAGGCGAAAATGAGCAAACCAAAACTCCGCATTGGCATGGTCGGCTATGGCTTCATGGGCCGCACCCATACCAACGCATTCCTCACCGCGCCCAAGTTCTTTGACCTGCCTTACGCGCCAGAACTCACCGCAATCTGCGCACGCAACAAGGACCGAGCAGAGGCCTTCGCGTCCAATTGGGGCTACAGCAGCGTGGAAACCGACTGGCGCGCGCTGATCGAACGCGACGATATCGACGTGATCGACATCGCCGCCCCCAACGACACGCATCTAGAGATCGCCATGGCTGCAGCAAAGGCAGGCAAGATGGTGATGTGCGAAAAACCACTTGGACGCAACGCGACGGAATCACAGCAGATGGTCGAAGCGGTTGAGAAAGCCAAAGTGGCCAATATGGTCTGGTACAACTACCGCCGTATTCCGGCGGTGTCCCTGGCCAAACAGCTGATTGACGATGGCCAACTTGGCCGCATCTTCCACTACCGCGCCAAATTCTTGCAGGACTGGACGATATCTGAGGACCTGCCGCAAGGCGGCGAAGGCCTGTGGCGACTAGACAAGGCGGTGGCTGGCAGCGGTGTCACCGGCGACCTGCTAGCCCATTGCATCGATACCGCGATGTGGTTGAATGGCGGTATCGACACCGTCACCGCGATGACCGAAACCTTCATCAAAGAACGCGAGCATACGCTGACGGGTAAGAAAGAAAAGGTCGGTATCGACGACGCCTGCGCCTTCCTAGCGCGGTTCTCTAACGGCTCGCTGGCGACCTTCGAGAGCACAAGATACGCCCGCGGCCACAAAGCGCTTTATACGCTGGAGATCAATGGCGAGAATGCCTCAATCTCGTGGGATCTGCATGACCTACACCGGCTAGAGTACTTCGATCACCGCGACGACGGCGTCACGCGTGGTTGGCGGTCGATCCACGTGACTGATGGTGATCATCCTTACATGGACAAATGGTGGGTGCCGGGTCTGTCGATCGGGTACGAGAGCAGCTTTGTCCACCAAGCAGCTGATTTCATCAAGGGTCTGGATGGGGAGGCCGCTGCGCCGACCTTTGCCGATGCACTGAAAACAGACAAAGTGACGGACGCGGTGCTGAAGTCTGGTGAGACCGGGCAGTGGGAAACCGCGAAATAGGCGACGCCCAGTTTTCTGATCTACTCTTTCTCGGGGTGCCAGCCCCGGGAAAGACGTGATTCAATGCTAAACTGGTCAACTGTTAGAGGTTGGACCCATTAATCTTACACACCTTGCGACGCAGGATGTTCGGCACGTTGAGGTCCTCAGCGCAAATCGTTCCAAGGCGCCTCGCTCGCGACATCCACCAACTCATACCCACCGTCGCCCACACATGGCCCCAGGATCGCGAGCAGTTGCGCATCGCTATCACCAGAGTTGAAGGAAGCATGCACCACGCCCTTGCCGATGAACACGGAATCCCCCGGCCCAAATAGGCGTTTCTCTTGCTCCAGCCACTGCTCGACCTTGCCCAATATGCAATAGATCACCTCTTCCTGATCGGGGTGCTTGTGGAAATCATGCCCTTCGCCCGGCTTGATACTCACTTCGATCACCGTCAGTTGCCCCGCCCCAGTCGAGGGCGGGTGGCTCATCCAACGCAGCTTGCCCCAGTCGAGCGTTTCATGGGGCGTCTCCGCCGACATCATGAACTTGCCAGTCATAGCCTAGTCCTTTCCGATATTCACAAAAGCACGCATCTGGTCTGTCAGCGCGGTCTCGCTGGGCAGTCGCTCCATCGAACTGGCACCATAGAAGCCCTGAACTCCCGGACATTCGCGCAAGATATACGCTGCATCCTCGGGTGAGGAAATCGGCCCTCCGTGGCAAAGCACGATCACATCAGGATTCACTTTCCGCGCGGCTTCGGCCATCGCGTCGATCAAGGGCGGGCAGTCGGCCAATTTCAGCGCCGTTCCCGCGCCAATATTTCCGCCCGTCGTCAGACCCATATGTGGAACAAGGATATCGGCCCCTGCCCCGGCCATCGCTGTCGCATCGTCGGGGTTGAAAACGTAGGGTGTGGTCAGCATGTCCTTGGACTGGGCCGCGGCGATCAAATCGACCTCATGCCCATAGCCCATCCCGGTTTCTTCCAGATTGGCACGGAAAGCACCGTCGATCAGGCCAACAGTGGGGAAATTCTGAACCCCGGAAAAACCAAGGGTGATCAGGTCATCGAGGAATTTGTCGCGCAGCATGAATGGGTCTGTGCCATTCACACCGGCCAAGACCGGTGTGCCCCGAACCACCGGCAACACCTCACGCGCCATATCCACGACAATCTCATTCGCATTGCCATAGGCCAGCAAGCCCGCCAAAGACCCTCGACCTGCCATCCGGTAGCGGCCCGAGTTGTAGATCACGATCAGATCGACCCCACCCGCCTCTTCGCAGCGCGCGGACAACCCAGTGCCAGCTCCACCACCGATAATCGGGCGCCCCGCATTGATCTTGGCACGCAGGCGGTTGAGTATCTCAGTACGGGAAATACGCGGCATCAGGTAATCTCGATGAATTGGGCAAGGGCGATTTTAGCAAACTCGCTGGTGTTGATATTATGTGGTACGCGGACCAGCTTTCGCCAGTTAGATTGTATCACCCCGTGCGTAATTGCGTCGAACAGCGCGGCGTCCGCTTCCGGGGAATGGAACGGCATCCCCGGCGCGTCGATGGCCGAAACCCCGCCCTCGGGGATCAGGAACCGCACCGGCCCGGGCATCTGGTTGAGCCTGTCCGCGATCCACGCACCAAAGGCCCGGTTCTCGTCGGGTGTCGTGCGCATCAGCGTGACTTGCGGGTTGTGGATGTGGAAAAGGCGACCCCTGAAAGGCTCGGGGACCGTTTCGCGCGCACCAAAATTCACCATGTCCAGCGCACCGACGGATCCGACATAGGGAACACCAGAGCGGATCACGGCCCCCATCCGATCTTGGGTCGCAGCGAACACACCGCCGACCAGCATGTCGGCGATTTCCGTGGTTGTCAGGTCGATCACACCGCCGATCAGGCCAGAATCGACGAGCTTTTCCATCGACTGCCCTCCGGTGCCGGTGGCGTGGAACACGAGCGGTTCATGGGTTGCGACCAAAGCGTCGGCGATCTGGCTGACACAGGTTGTGGTGACGCCAAACATCGTCAGGCCGACGGCGGGCTTGTCCTGCCCCTTAGGAACTTCAGCCGAATGCGATATCATCCCCGCCAACGCGTGGGCTGCATTTCCTAATACCCTGCGTGAGATGCCGTTCAGGCCCTGCACATCCGTCACCGAATACATCATCGCGATATCTGAAGGGCCGACATATGGCGCCACATTGCCCGAGGCGACTGTCGAAACCAACACCTTTGGTGCCCCCACAGGCAGGGCGCGCATCGCCGGGGCGATCAGGGCTGTGCCGCCAGAGCCGCCCGCGCCGATCATACCGCCGATCCAATCAGCTTGTTTTGCGTAGGCTTCGAAAGCCTGGGCCATGGCCGCTACTGCGGCTCCCCGGTCGGTTTGTCCAAGTGCGGCGTCGGGCCCGTCTGGATGATGGCGCGCGACCTCGGCGGCAGAGACGTCCGCTGTACCCATGCCAGTGGTCCCCAGATCGACTGTGCGCACTTGGACCCCAGCCCCGCGCAACAGGTCAGCGATGTAGCGCAGTTCTTCGCCCTTGGTGTCAAAGGTTCCGGCGACGCAGGCGATCATGTGCGCCATTCGGCCATTGCAGCCTGGACTTGCGCGCGGTCTTTGAAACCCGCGTCCGATCCCAGGCCGCTAGCGACCAGCGAGGCCGAAGCGGTGCCCAGATGCGCCGCCTCTTCCAGCGGGCGCCCCTCTGCAAGCCCGGCGATGAAGCCTGCGGTGTAGGCATCGCCGCAACCGGTCGTGTCGATCACTTCGATGCTGTAGGCTGGCACGTGGATGCGCGCGTCGCCCATCGCGATCATCGAGCCGTCACCGCCCATGGTCAGCACCGGGCATTTCACGCCGCGCGACTGAAAGAACTTGATGTTCTCTTCGACGCCTTCCAGGCCAGACAGGATTTCCGCCTCTTCGATGGAGGGGATGAAAAAGTCGATATGCGGCAGTAGTGGTTCGACGAACGCCCAGGTGTCCGGCCCAGCACCGACCAGATCCCAAGTGGTGATGCAGCCTGCTTCTTGCCCTGCCTGCAGCAGTTTGCGGCTGGGATCACCGTCCAGTTTGGCCAACAACCCGGTACCACCCAAATGCAGAAACCGGCAATCAAGAACGCGAGGCAAAGTGGCGGCATCGATATCGAAATGATCCGATGCTCCACGGCAGTGTAGCGCGGGGCGCTCGCCGTTAGGGCGCACGTTGAGGATGGTGGCAGAGGTTTCGACACCGTCCAGCCGCTGCATCAGATCGCAATCGATGCCGAATTGCTGCATGCGGTTGAGGACAAAATCAGCCTTTTCGTCCGATCCGACCGCGCCGACTGCCTGACAGCTGAGTCCCAGTTTGGCGAGATCGATGGCCGTGCCGCCTGCGGTCCCGGCGACGGTCAGTCGGATTTCCTCAATGAAATCGACATTCCCGCCCTCGGGGATTGCGGTGACGGGCCTGCCCAGAATGTCGAGGATATAGAGCCCGACGACGGAGACGTCGAAGCGGCTCATCTGATGCTGTCGATATAGGCGACGTATAGGAACGCCGTGCCGATGCCCAAGGCGGCGGCGATACCGAGGATAATCAAGACGATCATCACCACTTTCATCAGCGCCCTGAAAGTGACGCCCTCGCGGCAGAACGGAACGAGGTTGAACGCCAGTGCGCTGATGATAACGGTGACGCAGCCGATGGAAAAAAGCGTCAGCGAGTACGGCTGAAAGATCATCAGAATCGAGACGACGCAGAGCCCGATGATGGATCGTTCAATCAGTTTGGCTTGAAAATTCGTCATGTCGACCTCAACACTTGCTGGTCTGCGGTGAAAATATGGGTCGAGCCGGGCGGGAAGCGGGTGTGGACGTTGTCGCCCTCGGCCAAGGGGACGCGCCAATCGGTGACGAGGCGCAGGTCATGTTCGCCGTAGCTGAGATGAGCGAGAGTTTCGGCTCCCATCGGCTCAACAATGTCGATCTTGGTCGAAATACCGTCCACCCCGGGTTGCTGGCTGATCTCGAGGCTGCGAGGTCTAATACCCAAGGTAACTTTATCGCCCGTGGACAGTTCAGTCACTCGGGGATCGACCTGGATGGTCAAGGACTGCTCCCCCCCCTCGATGGCAAATTCGGCTTCGCCGCCATCCCGAGCGTTCACAAGCGTCGCAGGCAGCAGGTTCATCTGTGGCGTGCCAATAAAACCCGCGACGAACAAGTTGGTGGGGTGTTGGAAGACCTTGTGCGGCGTGTCCACTTGTTCGATCTTCCCATCGCGCATCACCGCGATGCGGTCGGCCATGGTAAGCGCCTCAAGCTGGTCGTGGGTGACAATCACGGTCGGACGGCTGAGGTCCTGCAGTACTTCCTTGATCTGACCACGCATTTCCTCGCGCAGTTGCACGTCAAGGCGGCTAAGCGGCTCATCGAATAGGAAACACGTCGGGTCGCGGATAATAGAGCGGCCCACGGCGACACGTTGTTTCTCGCCTTCAGCCAGTTGCCCGGGTGTACGGTTCAGGATGCTATCCAGTTGCAGCGTGTCCGAGACCTTTTGCACGCGCTGGGCGATCTCGTCCTTGGAGAAATTCTCGGCATGCAAGGGGTACGCAAGATTCTCGGCGACGGTCAGGCTAGGATACAAAGCGTAGAACTGAAAACTCATCGCGACGTTCCGTTCACGGGGGGTAAGGTCGTTGACGCGAGCCCCCTGCAGCAGCACCTCACCGCTGGTCGAACGTTCCAGTCCTGCAATCATCCGCAGCGTGGTAGTTTTGCCGCAACCCGACGGGCCGAGCAGGCATAACACCTCGCCGTCCGCCACCTCAAGATCGACCGCGTCCACCGCGATCAATGTGCCGAATTTTTTTGTGAGTTTCTTCAGCTCAATCGTCATTTCTTCACCGTACCAAAGGTCACACCACGCAGCAGTTGGTTTTGCAGCAGAAAGGTGACGAAGCAAATCGGGATCAGGAACAGGGTCACGATGGCCGCCAGCAACCCGTAATCGACGCCTACCTCGCCGCCCAATGTGCGGGCCATCGCGACAGGCACGGTGCGGGTCTCAACCCCCGTCAGCAGCAGCGCAAATAGGAACTCGTTCCAGGTCAGGATCATGCCAAAAACGAACGTCGCGCTCAGACCGGCGAGGATTTGCGGGATGCAGAACTTGAAAAACACCCGCCGTTCGGATGCCCCGTCCATGCGCGCGGCGTCCTCGATCTCAGGATTCAGTTCGTCAAAGAACGACTTCACCAGCCAGACCGAGAACGGGATGTTGAACGCGGTATAGAGCAGGATGATGCCCCAATAACTGCCCGCCAAACCGGTCAATCGGAACATCAGAAAGATCGGGATGATAACGACAATGGGCGGCATCATCCGGGTGGTCAAGATGATGAAAAGATACGTGTCGTTCCCGCGTAGCGGATAGCGGCTGAACGCGTAGGCGGCCAGCGTGCCTACGATGATTGCCAGTCCAACGGCAGTCCCTGCGATGAAGATCGAGTTGAAAAAGTAAAGCGCCATGTCGGTCGCCTGGCTGGCGCCAGTCGAGACCGACTTGCGGTAGAACACAGAGACGAAGTTGTCGAAGGTCGGGGTGAAGAACAGCTTGGGTGGCACAGCCAACGCGTCGGTACGGGTCTTGAACGCCGTCAAAATGATCCACAAGACAGGAGAGAAATAGATCATCCCCACAATCGTGGTAATCAGGGTGTAACTCCAGCCTGCCTTGCCGATCTCTCGGTTTTTCGCAAACATCAACTCACCTCCTGTTCGCGCCGGTTCACCGCGTAAAGATACAAGTTGGTCAGCACGATCACGATGAACAGGATGATATAGGCCAGCGCCGAAGATTGACTGGTCTTAAAAAACTGGAACGCGGTACGATAAATATAGACGGCAATAGTCTCAGTTGAGCCGCCTGGCCCGCCATCGGTGATTATGTAGACGATATCAAAGAGCTTGAAGGTCTCGATGGTGCGAAACAGCACGGCGAGGAGCAGCAACGACTTGATATAGGGAAAGGTGATCGTCCAGAACCTGCGCCAGGCGCTGGCGCGGTCGATTTCCGCCGCCTCATAGAGGTACTTTGGCACTGAAACGAGGCCCGCCAGCACCAGTAACATCACGAAAGGCGACCACATCCAGGCATCTGCGATGACGATGCCGATGATCGCCCCTTCGGCGCTGCCAAGCAGGGCGAATTTTTCAGTGGTAAAGAAGTTGATAAAATAGCTGACGATGCCAAAGGTCGGTTCGTAGAACAGCTTGAAGAATACGCCAACCGACACGAAGGACAGCATCATCGGCGTCAGCACCAGCATCAAGACGATGCGGCGCAAGGGGAACTCTTTGGCAAACATCATCGCAAGCAGGAAGCCGACTATGAGTTGCAGGATCACAGAACTGCCAACGATGATCGCAGTGGTCTGGAAACGGTCCCATACTTTTTCGTCGGTCAGGACATCGGCGTAGTTTTCCAACCCCTCGAATTTCGGCACTTTCAGCCGGTTGGCGCGGTAGTTGAAAAAGCTCAGTCCAAAGGACCAGAGCAACGGAAAAATGTTCATGACGAACAGAATAGTGATCGCTGGGGCGACCAGCAGTGCGCCGCGCCGCTTCGGGTCTAGCAGCCAGGCTCCGAACCCGCCTTTGTCTGTTGCAGCTTGCGCCATCAGGCCCTCATTCAGTCGGTAATAAACATGAAATTGGAGCCCGGCGAACCGGGCCCCAATGGTATCAGATCACTGGATGTAATCGCCGTCTTCCAGTAATTCCTGCTGGAATGCCGCCACAGAATCCAATGCCTCTTTGGCACCTATCTGGCCTGTGATCGCCTTGTCGAACTCCTCTTGCTGTTGGGTCAGCATTTCGAAGAATTCTGGGATGTGCCAGACATCTTTCTGCCAGTCGATCATCTCGACATGGGCGCGATTCCAGGGCCGCAGATCATTGTACTCCGGCATCGCCATTACCGATTTGAGACCAGACTGGCCACCGTTTGAGACGGCTTCCAACTGTGTCTCGGGCGACAGCCACCACTTGACGACGTTCAGCGCCTCATCGACAACTTCGTCGCTGTTCCAGGTGGTTAGCACGAAGGGCTGGCCTCCGATATTGCCTGTGCGGTCGATGCTGCCGTCTGCTTGACGGCTGCCCGGAGCCGGACCAAAGGCCGACTTGTCATGCACCTTGGATGCCGTAGGGTCGAGCACAGGTTCACCAAGGCCAACCCAGTCGATCATGGCAGCGACCTTGCCCTGCATGTAAAGGTCCTGAGTCACGAAAATGTCCATCTGGCCAGTCTGCGCCACAGGTGGCATGTACTGCAGTAGCGACAGGTATTCATCAAACGCCGCTACCGCGACGTCGGAATTCACTACTCCTTCAGCCTGTGCGGTTGGGGCCTTGGATTCATCCCAGATATCGCCGCCCTGCTGCCAAATGAAGGCATTTACCTGCATCGTCGAGAAATCATAGCCCTTACCCGCCTGATAGGCGATGCCATAGAAGTCGTCGTCCAGCACGCTGTCGCCGAGCATCTCGCCCTTGGCGCGCTTGAAAAACTCGCCTATTTGGCCGAATTTCTTCCAGTCGACGTCCTGCCAGTCTTCATAAGAACACGGCAAGTTGGTGCCGTACTTTTCCATGAACGCGGCCATCTCGCCATCGTGACAGAACGCGTCAGAGCGGTAGTAGGTGACGTAGGTGTCGGGGAATTGCGGGAAGCCGTAATAACTGACGCCCGGCGCGGGGACCTCGCCCGCCTCTTCCAACTGCGCGCGAGTGCGGTGCGGATAGGTAGAATAAGCTGACACAAGCGCGGGGTGCAGGTCTTGCATGATCGCGTTCAACTCGGGGTCTGCGTTGATCTTGTCGGTCAGGTCCATGTAGTACCCGCCTTCTACAAACGCACCTAGCCATTGGCTGTCAGTCACAACCATCTGGTACTTCTGCTCGCCTGAGGTCAACGACGCCGCGACACGCTCATAAAAGCTGGGCCAGGGGATAAAGTCCATTTCCAGCGTCGTCGTGTGACCGGCGGGTGAGGTGTAGGTCTTGTCAAAATGTTCCTTCATGAACCGCGTCGGCGGCCAGTCCGGGGCAGCCATGTTGATGGTGACATCGGCGGCCAGCACTGGGCCGGCCCCGATACCCGCGACCAGAACGGTCGCGCCCATCAAGCCGCTGAGTATGCTACGTTTATTCATTGCTTCCTCCACTTATTGCTTTGCTTTTCGTTATTCCATTTTCGTCTTTTTATATCTGCTCCCCCTTGGTCTACGTCCTCAGTCGATCGCCGGTTGTCTGGTCAAACACATGCAGGTCAGCGGGATCAAAGGCGATCTCGATTTCCTGGCCAACTCTATACTGCGCGGCGACCTCTTCACGCAGGACCATCTTCATCGTTGTGTCTCGGGCCTTCACATCGATCACCGTAACGTCGCCTAGCGGTTCAGTCAGGTGAATTTTTGCGGTGAACCGTGTCGCCTCTGCGCCGGTGCCTGCAAGGGCAATGTCATGCGGGCGTAGACCTAGGGTCACAGGTTGACCCGACTTCACCGAGCCGACGGCGATAGGCTTAGGCAGGAATGGCAGGTCGACCAGCCCATCTGCAGAGGCCTTCGTTTTCAGGAAATTAATCGGGGGCGAGCCGACCATCTGAGCGATGTACAGGTTGCCCGGCGCTTCATAAAGATCGCGTGGCGGGCCGATGGCCACCACTTTGCCATCCTGTATCACGCCGACACGCTGGCCCATGGTCAAGGCTTCCAACTGGTCGGGAGTCGCGTAGAGCATGGTCATACCAAGCTCACGGTGCAACCGCTTGAATTCGGCACGCATGTCGTGGCGCAGCTTGGCGTCTAGGTTGGTCAATGGCTCATCAAGCAACAACAGTTTGGGCCTGCGCACGATGGCACGACCAATGGCAACGCGCTGTTGTTCGCCGCCCGACAATGTGTTGGGCTTGCGTTTCAGCGTATGAGTGATGCGTAAAAGCTCCGACACCTCGCCGACGCGCTTGCGGATGTCATCCGACGACACACCGCCGCGCAGTAACGGATAGGATAGGTTCGCCTCAATCGTCATGTGTGGATAGAGCGCGAAGGTCTGGAAAATCATCGACATACCGCGGCCCTGAACCGGGGCGTTCGTCACGTCCTGACCTGCAAATCTCACCGATCCGCCAGACAGATCCTCCAACCCCGCGATGGCGCGGAGCGTCGTCGTTTTGCCCGCTGAAGACGGGCCCAGAAGACAGAAATACTCGCCATCTTTGACGTCAAAGGACATGCCATCCAGTGCCTGAACCTTGCCAAAATTTCTGCGCAAACCTTCGACGCGAAGCTCAGACATTCACCCAAGCTCCATTTCGGCGAGAGGATTTAACGCAAGCATCGACAAACGCGACGCCCTTGAGCCCGTCATGGAATGTGGGGAATACCACATCGCCCGAGAGTTTGCGCCCGTCGCGTTTGGCTCGGATCGCTTCGGCGGCCTCGGAATAAATCGTGGCGAAACCTTCCAGATAGCCTTCCGGGTGGCCCGGCGGCACGCGGGAGATTCGTGCCGCCGAAGCCCCAGCGCCTGCGCCCATACGTGTCAGCAGGCGTTTAGGTTCGCCAAGCGGTGTGTACCAAAGATAATTGGGGTCCTCTTGCTTCCACTCCAGCCCCCCTTTGGTGCCGTAGACCCGCAATGCTAGCGCGTTTTCATTGCCCGGGGCGACCTGGCTACACCACAACATGCCTTTCGCGCCGCCTTCAAAGCGCAGCATGACATGGCCGTTGTCGTCGACCTTTCGGCCCTCTACAAAGCTGTCCAGATCGGCGCAAAGCTGAGTCAAGGTCAGACCCGTCACGAAGCAAGCGGCGTTGTAGGCGTGCGTCCCGATATCGCCCGTGCTGCCGCCGACCCCAGTCTGTTCCGGATCGGTGCGCCAGGCAGCCTGTTTCATGCCGGTCGCCTCAATCGGTTCCGACAGCCAGTCCTGTGCATATTCGACCTGCACAACACGAATATCGCCAATCTCACCATTTGCCACCATTTCACGGGCCTGACGGACCATCGGATAGCCGGTGTAGTTATGAGTCAGCACAAACAACGCGTCGCTGCGTTCTGCAGCACGCACCAGGGATTTGGCCTCGGACAGCGAGGCTGTCAGCGGCTTGTCGCAGATCACATGAATACCGCGCCGCAGAAACTCCTTGGCGACGGGGGCATGCATGTGGTTCGGGGTGACGATCGCCACCGCCTCGATCCCATTTTTCAACCGCGCCTCGCGTATCGCCATTTTGCGGTAATCATCGTAGGCCCGGGCCGGATCGATGCCGAGATCAGCAGCGGAGGCCTTGGATTTCTCGGGGGTCGAGGACAACGCTCCGGCCACAAGTTCATAGTGATCGTCGATGCGGCTGGCGATGCGGTGCACACCACCGATGAACGCATCGCGTCCGCCGCCAACCATGCCAAGCTTTATGCGATCCGACATCAGGAAATCCCCAGCGTTGCCTTATTTGCTGCATCATCTGTGCCGCCGGCGGCGAAGTCGTCAAAGGCACGTTCGGTGACGCGGATGATTTGATCGGCCACGAATTGCGCGCCTTCGCGTGCGCCATCCTCGGGGTGTTTCAGGCAGCACTCCCATTCGACCACGGCCCAGCCGTCAAAATCATTTGCCGCCATTTTCGAGAAGATTGCCGCAAAATCGATTTGGCCGTCACCAAGGCTGCGGAACCGTCCGGCGCGATCAATCCAAGGCTGATATCCCGAATAAACGCCCTGCCGCCCTGTTGGATTGAACTCGGCATCCTTGACGTGAAACATTCGAATGCGATCCTTGTAGATGTCGATATTGTCTAGATAATCAAGGCATTGCAACAAGTAGTGGCTTGGATCGTAAAGCATGCAGGCGCGGGCGTGGTTGCCAGTGCGTTCCAAAAACATCTCGTAGGTGATGCCATCGTGCAGATCCTCACCAGGATGGATTTCATAGCAGACATCAACGCCACAGTCGTCGGCATGGTTCAGGATTGGGAGCCAGCGTTTTGCGAGTTCGTCGAAAGCGGCCTCGATAAGCCCAGCTGGCCGTTGCGGCCAAGGGTAGATATAAGGCCATGCCAACGCGCCCGAGAAAGTCGCAAGCGTCGAAATGTCCAGGTTTTTCGAGGCCGTCAGCGCCATCTTAACCTGATCGACGGCCCAGGCCTGACGGGCTGCGGGATTGCCGTGAACTTCTGGTGCGGCGAAGCCGTCAAAGGCAGTGTCATAGGCGGGATGTACCGCGACCAACTGGCCCTGCAGATGGGTCGAGAGGTCGGTGACCTCGATGCCATTTGCGCCTGCGACACCCTTGATCTCATCGCAGTAGTCCTTGGATTCTGCGGCTTTCGCGAGGTCGAACAGCCGCGCGTCCCAAGACGGGATTTGCACGCCCTTATAGCCGCAATCGGCAGCCCATTTAGTTATACCTTCCCACGAATTGAACGGGGCCTCGTCGCTCGCGAACTGCGCCAGAAACAGTGCCGGTCCCTTGATCGTTTTCATCGTCTCTCCCCTCCAGATAGGTTACACGGTCTCATGGCAGATTGTCCCGCATGAAAATTTCGATCCTGATGCGTTCCTGGCTTTCATTGACGGCCGTGCCGTCGTTCAGCGCCTTGAGCACTCGGATCGCGCTGCGCACCTCGTGGCTGGAATCCTGCACCAGAACCGCGTCCAGATTGCCTGAAATCAGTGCGGCGCGCGAATGGTCGGACAGTTCGGTTGTTATGACCCGCAGCGGGTGCGTGGCCTTGCGCACGGCCGAGATCACGCCGCGCGTGCCACCGCCCAAACTGTAAACGCCAACAACATTGGGGTTTGCCTTGAGCAGTGTCGTCAGCTTTTTCTCAACAATGGCAGAGACTTCCTCACCCTCGATCCAGGGCAGCAGGGTCAGATGCGGACATTCGGCGCGCATCACCTGCTCAAACCCCATGCGGCGTTCAACATGGTCGCGCAGGGTGCCGGAGCCTGCCACGATGGCGACGTCACCCGTGGGCGCGGAGATGAACCGCTTCAGCAAGCTGGCAGCGACCCGGCCTGCGGCCACGTTGTCGATGCCGATGAAGCAGTCGCGGTTAGAACTGGGCGCGTCCGAAATGAACGTCACCACCCGAACCCCGTCGCGACGCAACTGGTTGATGAGATCGCGCACGATCTGGCTTTCGGTGGCGACCAGCGCCACGCCGTCGCCGACCTCAAGCCCATCGACCGCGTCGACAATCGCTTGCGGGTCAAGCGGCTTGACCGCAACCATCTTGATGTCAATGCGTTCCTTGGCGGCGCTGATCTTGGCCGCCCCAATCTCTCGTCGGATCGACTCGAAAAACGCCGTCTCACCCAGCGGCACAATGAAGTTGAAGGTGTACGAACGACCCCGCGCCAGATTGGCGGCGGCCTGATCACGCACGAAATTCAGCCGCTCCATTGCCCTCGTGACACGCTCAACCGTACTGCCCCGAACGCCCTTGCGGTTGTTCAGAACCCGGTCAACTGTTGTCAGGCTAACGCCAGCTGCCTCGGCGACGTCTTGCGCGGTCACTCGAGCCATAGCTCCTCCCGACTGCGACTGTGGGGTAGACAATGACGTACGTCAATCATTATTGTACCAGAACAGCCTAGCTTTGCACGGAAGGGTAGTACAATGCTGATAGGAATCAATCCTGTGCTGACACCAGACCTACTGCGACACCTGCGCGCGATGGGGCACGGCGATGAAATCGTCATTGCCGATGCCAATTTTCCGGGCGAAGCCGTGGGCGCGCGAATCGAACGATTGGCGGGCGTTTCCGCGACAGAGGCGTTGCGTGCGATCCTGTCGGTGATGCCACTAGATTCCTATGTCAAGGCTCCGGCCCGGACGATGCAAGTGGTGGGCGATCCGGCTGCGGTGCCGCCCGTCGTGGCCGAGTTTCAAGACATTATTGATGCGGTGGTAGAAGCACCGACGCAAGTGACAGGCGTAGAACGCCACGCGTTCTATGTCGAGGCGCGAAAGGCGTATTGCGTGGTCCAGACCGCCGAGGCGCGGCAGTATGGCAATATCATCCTGTCCAAAGGTATAATCCCGCCGAAGTAACGGGTCTTGTGTGGCGACGCGGTTCGGTTTTCTATCATTGAGCAATTGGGGGGCGGTCCATGAAGACCAAGAAGATCATCAATTCCGGCGACGATGCGGTGGACGAGATGTTGGATGGCATCCTGCTGGCGCATGGGGACATCCTGATGCGAGCCGAGAACTCGCCACGTGCAATCATTGCAAAGCACGGTCCAAGGGATGGCAAAGTCGGGCTGATGATTGGTGGTGGATCAGGGCATGAACCGACATTTTTAGGGTTTGTTGGCAAGGGCTTGGCCGATGCAGCTGCCATTGGCAATGTGTTTGCGTCACCGCCGCCCGATCCCGCGCTGGCCTGCGTGCAGGCGATCAACGGCAACGCGGGCGTGCTGTTCATGTACGGTAATTACGCAGGCGATGTGATGAATTTCGACATGGCAGCCGAGATGGCGGCGATGGATAATATCGAAGTGCGTACCGTTCTGACGACAGATGACATCGCGTCGGCGCCGCGCGATCAGATCGAAAAGCGCCGCGGCGTGGCCGGAAATTTTTTCATTTTCAAGGCGACCGGGGCGGCCTCTGATCTGATGATGTCCCTGGATAACGTCGAGCGGGTGGCCCGACATGCCAACGCACGGACCTACACCATGGGAGTGGCGCTATCGCCCTGCTCCCTGCCGCAGACGCGGGCGCCCAATTTCCAGATCGGCGAAGACGAGATGGAGGTTGGCATGGGCATTCACGGCGAACCGGGCATCGCGCGCCGGCCGATAAAGCCCGCCGACGAGATTGTCGATGAGATCATGGATGCGATACTGGACGAGATGGGTGCTAGTACGGGGGATCGTGTAGCGGTGCTGGTGAACTCGCTGGGGGCAACGCCTTTGATGGAGCTTTATATCATGAACCGGCGGGTGCAGGCACGGCTGGCGGACGCGGGGCTGGAGACCCACAAGACTTGGGTGGGGCATTATTGCACGTCTCTGGAGATGGCGGGGGCGTCAATTACATGCATGCATCTGGACGAGGAATTGACCCGTTTGATCGACCATCCCTGCTACTGTTCGATGTTCGGGGTGACGTAAGATGACGGAAATTCGGGCTACGCACATCATTTTCGCGTTCGATACAATCGCTGGCGTGATGGAGGCGAATCGCGATGCATTATGTGTGTTGGATGGCGAGATCGGAGATGCCGATCATGGGGTCGGGATGGCGCTGGGGTTCGGCGCGGTGCGGACGGCATTGGCCGCGTTGGAGGCGGCGGCAACACCAACTGACGTCTTCAATACGGCGGCAAAGGCGTTCTTGAACGCGGTTGGCGGTTCGACCGGGCCGCTTTATGCCACAGCGTTCATGCGTGCAGCAGCGGCGGTAAAAGGCAAGGACGTGTTGGGGGCGGAGGATATACCTATTTTTTTAACGGCGATGACCGACGGCATCGCACATCGGGGCAAGGCCGCACTGGGTGACAAGACGATGCTGGATGTCTGGCGACCTGCCGCAGAGGCGGCGCAGGTCACGAGCGGTTCGGTCGGTGATATCCTCTGTGCCGCAACCGGTGCCGCAGAGACGGCCGCAAAGGCGACCATGGCGATGGAGGCCAAACTGGGCCGGGCCGCACGGTTGGGCGCACGGTCGGTGGGGCATGTCGATCCGGGTGCAGCAAGTGCTGCGATCTTGATCCGGGCGCTGGCGGACAGCTTGGGCTGAGCCCCTACCCCGGCGCGTTGTATTTCGCGTCTACCGTGTTAATGGCGACGACGTTGCTGGCGGAACGGCCTTGCGGCTCGCAAGGCTTCGGCCAGCCAGGCATCGGCAACGAATTTCGCCAGTTATGGGCCAACAACCCGCGCGCCCATGGTGATGATCTGGGCATTACTCGACAGCGTGGCGCGCTCTGCCGAGTAAGTGTCATGGGTCAACACTGCGCGGATTTCGGGCACCTTGTTGGCCGAGATGTAGACGCCGTTGCCGGTTCCCCAAATCAGTTTTACCCGGTCATATGTGCTGTCAAGCACACCAGTGGCTACCCGGTCGGCAAGACTGGCGTAGAATCCATCGCCACGTGAAACGAGCACACTGAGGCCCAAAACACCCAGATCGGCGCGTTGCTTCAGATGCGCGCAGATCACCGTGATCATCGGCAGAACTGCGCTGTCTCCGGCAATGGCGAGTTTCATTGCACGTCCGTCTTTCCTTCACAAGTCCGCAAGGCCGCGCTTGAGAATATCGATGTACCCATCTGGCCGCCACGCCGCGCGCCCGATGAACAGACCTTCGATGTGCGGCCGGACGATCAGATCGGTGCAGTTGTCGGCATTGACGCTGCCGCCGTAAAGGCAGGGCGGTTCTACGCAAAGACACCCGGCTGCAACCGAATTGATTTGTTTGGCGGGCATCGGCGTAGGCCGGATCGGCGGACGTAACCCCCTCGCCTATCGCCCAGACCGGTTCATAGGCAAAAATGGATCGGATGCGTGCGGCTCTGCACATGGGGCAGCGCGCCCATCACTAGGGCCGCATTTGCTTGCTTTCTGGCTGAACATTATCGAACATAACGCAAAGCAATTTGCCACCAGGTTCGCTGCATATGCGGTCGAGCCCATGCGGCGACAGGGGGGAGGCCTTCCATGGTTCATTTCATTAACACCAAAGAAACGCTGGTGACCGAGGCGATCGACGGGGCGCTGCGCACAGCTGGCGGCAAGCTTGCGCGCCTCGATGGGTATCCGCATGTCAAGGTCGTGGTGCGCACCGATTGGAATCGGTCCAGAGTGGCGCTAGTGTCAGGTGGAGGTTCGGGTCATGAACCCAGCCATGCCGGGTTTGTCGGGCAAGGCATCCTGACGGCGGCGGTCTGCGGCGATGTCTTTGCCTCGCCCTCGGTCGATGCGGTGCTGGCGGGTATTCTGGCCGTTACCGGCACGCCAGGTTGTGTGCTGATCGTCAAGAATTACACTGGCGACCGGCTGAACTTCGGCCTTGCCGCTGAACGGGCTCGTGCGTTGGGGCTGAAGGTCAACATGATCGTAGTCGACGACGATGTGGCCCTGCCGGACCTGCCGCAGCCGCGCGGCGTGGCGGGCACGCTATTCGTGCACAAGATCGCGGGCGCATTGGCCGATCAGGGTGCCGATCTTGAGGCCGTCTCGCAGGCCGCGCACCGCGTAGTCGACAGGGTCGTGTCCATCGGAATGTCGCTAGACACCTGCACCGTGCCCGGATCGCCCAAGGAAAACCGGATCGATCCCGGTAAGGCCGAACTTGGCCTTGGCATCCACGGCGAGGCTGGGATCGAGCAGGTCGAGTTCTCGAACGCGCGTGACGCGATGAAAATGGTGATTGACCGTCTCGCCCCCAAGATCGGCCGCGGACCGCATGTGGCGCTGCTCAACAATCTGGGCGGGGCAACTCCGTTAGAAATGGCCGTGCTGGCCGAGGAACTGGTACGCTCGCGCATCGGCGATCAAGTGCGCTGGCTGGTCGGTCCCGCGCCGCTGATGACATCGCTGGACATGCAGGGGTTTTCGGTCTCCCTGCTGCCGGTCGACGATGCAGATGAGGTAGCGTTGTTGGCCCCCGTCGCGCCCTGGGCCTGGCCAGGCTGTCTTGCCGTGGGCGCAGTGCCGGTCGTGTCTTTGCCGGACGGTCTGGCCGCGATCCCACCGACTCCGTCGAAAAACGATGCGACTGCCGCCTTTCTGCGCCGTGGTTGCGACATCCTGATCGCCAGCGAGGCTGAGCTCAACGCACTGGACGCCAAATCCGGCGATGGCGACACCGGCAGTACGCTAGCGACAGCGGCACGCGCTCTGGTCAAAGCGATGGATCGGTTGCCGCTGGCCGATCTGACCCAGCTTTACCGCGCCATCGGGCTGGAGCTGAGCCAGACCATGGGCGGCTCGTCGGGCGTGCTGCTGTCGATCTTCTTTGCCGCTGCTGGGGATGCTTCTGCCAGCGGCAGTACGGCGACCGCTGCATTAAAGTCCGGGCTGGACCGCATCCAGCAGGTCGGTGGCGCGCGCCCCGGCGACCGCACGTTGATAGATGCGCTGCTGCCCGCATTGGAGGCGTTACCCAAAGGGCTGGTCGCCGCCGCCCGAGCCGCGCGCCAGGGCGCGAACGTCACGGCGACCATCACCCGGGCCAAGGCCGGTCGTGCAAGCTATATTTCAGCTGCACAACTGGCGGGCCATAACGATCCGGGCGCAGAGGCTGTGGCGCGGTTGTTTGAGGGGCTGACCTCAACAGAATGACCTGGCGCGAACGGCGGATCACAACGGCACAGTCCGCATGTTTCAGGGTCACAGCCCGCCTCCCGATAGGCCTTGGTCGGCATCCTCGCACTGGTCAACACCCTGCGCGGGCCGCCATCAGTAGCAATTCAGATATGAAGGCAACAACACACTGGAAGGCGGAACCTGAAACGACACTCTGGACCGCGGCAGGCGCTGTCAGACAGATGAGAACCAGTCTTTAAATGGACTGTGACGCTCCCCCTTATGACGCACCGATTTGACGCCACTCGGCAAGAGCGACGTCGCGACTGAACTTGAAATCGGCGCGGGAACAATAGTGTTACTCCAGATTGAAATGGTTGTGAACGCAAGCATCAACAGCGGCGAATTTCTGCAAAATTCGCATACTGAACATGGTGTGATTGCGGCGGTCGCTCTCCGAAGGCGAACGAGGTCTGGTATGACCAGCCTCACATGAAAAGCCGTAGAGGAGAACGACCATGAAACAGTATGCCGGACTTGATGTGTCTCTCAAAGAGATTTCGATCTGTGTTGTTGATGTGGATGGCGCGGTGTTGGTACGTGGAACTGTACTCACCGAACCCGAGGCGGTTGCGAGTTTTCTGGCGAAGCACCAGATCACCCCTGAACGTATTGTGCATGAAAGTGGGCAGCTTTCGATCTGGCTGCAGCGCGGATTGGAGAAGCTGGGCTGCCGGTCACTTGCATTGATGCGCGCAGGGCCCATAAGGCGCTGTCTGCAAAGCTCAACAAGTCCGACCGGGCAGATGCGGAGGGGTTGGCCAATCTGGCGCGCACTGGTTGGTTTGCAGCCGTACACGTCAGGAGCGAAACCGCCGACAGGTTGCGTACCCTGATTGGGGCGCGGGAACGATTGATCCGGCTGCGCAAGGATCTGGAGGGTCATATCCGGGACGTTCTCAAGACCTGGGGAATACGTATGACAGGGATTGGCCAGGGCCGGTTGCGTCAGCGCATTCGTGACCAGCTGGCTGCTGCAGGCGAAACTGACCCGGTTCTGATCATGATCGCAGACGGGTTTATCGCGACATACCAGACACTGTGCGCCGCTGCCCATGGGCTGGAGAACGATGTGAAAGCGATCGCGAAGGAAAACCCGCTTGCTCGACGACTGATGACGATCCCGGGCGTTGGCCCGATTGTCTCGCTCAGTTTCATTGCCCTGGTTGATGACGCCAGCCGGTTCCGAAAACCCGCCGATGTTGGAGCATTCCTTGGTCTTACGCCCCGACGATACCAGTCTGGTGAAATGGATTATTCAGGCCGGATCTCGAAATGTGGGGATGTGCAGATGCGCAGTCTTCTGTATGAAGCAGCAGGCTGTCTGATCCATCAGGTGAAGCGTTTTTCCGCGTTGAAATCGTGGGCCATGAGGTTGGCCGGGCGCGTAGGTTTCAAAAAAACCATAGTAGCTACGGCCCGTAAACTGGCCGTTTTGATGCTGACCATCTGGAAAGACGGAACCGAATTTGAATGGAAAAAGGAGGCCTTTGCCCGATCAACATATGACACGAAATCCCGCCTAAGGAAGGTCGGGGGCAATGTCCTTCGGGACGGTGGCAGATTGATCTCGTGGTAGTCGTTGGGACAGAAAACTGACTCTGTGACCCCGAACTAAACATTTGGAGACAATCAGCCCCGGACGCCATTATGAGGCGGGCAACACGCGCGACCTCGGAGAGAACCATGACCCCGAACGGACAAAGCGACCCTTCCCTTGACAAAGCCGCAATCAGAGAACAAGCCCAATCGGTCTGACAATGCCCTCTGGTCTGCTGTCAGACTCGTTCTATACTCAACAAATGCAGTACACTGCCGATAGGCTCAGGCCATTGGTAGCCAGTTTTCGCAGTGGCACACCGATAGGAAGAAAACCAGATGCGCCAGATACGCGATTGCCACATCAATGCAGGTCACCATGAGCGCAACTGACAGGCTAAGCATGTAAGCTCGCAAGCTATATGCTCGAAAAAGCGAAGGAAAATGGTGGCAAAGCCCCGTCCGAACGCGAACTGGCGGACCACTTCAAGATTAGCCGCGGCCATGTCCGCGAAACGCTCGCGGCTCTGGAAGCCATGAAAGTAATTAAGCGCCGCCCAAAATCAGGCATCTACATCAATGACGATGCAGGCGGACTGGAAAAAATGGCCTTCATCTCACAGCTTGGAATGCCGCTAGAGGTCCGCCAAGTCGATGAGCTGGTTGAACTGCGCAAAATCCACGAAAACAAAGCTGCAGAACTGGCAGCGTCCAACGCGACCGAAGAAAACATGTTAGCGCTCAAGCAAATTCTCGACGAGTCCGAGGCCACATTGGCGCTAGGCGGCAGTCCGCATAACCTCGACAGATCTTTCCATCTAGAGGTTGTACGCGCCACCCAAAGCTCTCTGTTTCATAGCTTGTGTCAGCTATATTATCAGACCAGCAACAAGCGTTTGACGACCTATTTTGAGATGCACGAACGCGGCGTTACCTCCCACACTGAACATATGCAGATTTTTGATGCAATCGCCCGCAAGGATGGAACGCTGGCCCATAGTCTAATGAATGCCCACCTGACAGGTGCGCCAAACTATTGGGCCGATATTCTCAGGCGAAAAAGACCGCCTCATCCTGAGGTTCAACCAGATGATCATCCCAGCGATTCGCCGTTTTCGGATCTCGGAAGCAAACATCGGGCCAAAAGGTCGTGTCAGACAAAATCGAACCAGTCTCTGTTTGTCGCTGAAAGCGTGAATTTACCCGGAACTAAGTTGGCGCCAGCCGGCAAGAGCGGCGGTTCGTGTGAGTTTTAAATTGCCTCTGCTATAGAGCGCAAGCTCCTGATTGAGGTGACTGTGGATTGAGGAATGAACTGCGGCGAATTTCTGTAAACATAGCATTCGCCGAAAGAGTAGCATCGCCAGTTCTCGTCGTCGCAACGGTAAGTGAGAATTCTCATTTCTTTTAGAGCACCAGCGATCCGTTTCCTTCCGACTGGCGTTGCCGATGACTTTCATCGCAGCGCCATATGGCCTCAGTTTCTCCGTCACAATTACTTCTGGTTGCCCATGGCGCTTCATTGAACACCTGAGGAATTTCAATGCTGCTTTGCGATCCCGGTGCTTCGTAACGTAGCTTTTCAGAACCTCGCCTTCGTGATCGACGACCCGCCAAAAGTAATGCGCCTCTCCCTCGATCTCACGAATACCTCGTCCAAGTGCCATTGCCAATCGGAGTATTGTCCGCATTTCTTGAACTCGTTTCCGGTGAATTTCAGCGGCGAACATCGGGCCAAGTCGGTTCCTCCAGAAGCGGACGGCTTCATGGCTGATTTCGTTACCGCGCTCATGCAACAGGTCCTGCACATTCCTGAGCGAAAGCGGGAACCTTACGTACAGCATCACTGCCAGACGGATAATTTTGGGAGGCTTTTTGAAGTAGCGAAATGGGGAAGGTTTTGTGATGGCCCTAAGCTAGATAACCGCCTGGCCCGCCTCAAGTTTCTTTGTCTGACACCGCCCTCTGATGTTGTCGGCCAAGGCCTTGATCGCATCATCATCCGCATCAATAGGTGTGTGCGGGTCCGCCAGAAACAAATCACCTCCGTCAAATTGCACACCGTCCGCCTCGGCGTGCAGGGTCAGGACAAGCAACAATTCTAGATCAATGTGCGGTGCTGTGATGTCATACAATTTCGAACTAGTCTCTCCAGTGAAAGACAAGCTGTCCAAATCAGTCGACGGGTTGCGATGGCGACCTGGCCATCAAGTGCAGTAAGGTGCCCAGCGCCGACGCGCGGGGTTTATACCCTTGTCCTTTCCGGATCGAGTCGGCAGCCTCAGTAGGTCGCGCGACCGCCTGACAGGTCAAAAACCGCACCGGTCGTAAACGAGTTCTCTGCGCTCGCCAGCCAACAGATCATCGATGCGGCCTCAGAAAGCTCAAGCATCCGGCCGCGCGGAATCTTCGACAGGATCATCTTCAGAAACTCAGGATCCTGGCTGAGCGCCATCTTTGTTTTGGCGACTGCCGGTGTCACAGCATTAACTGATATGTCGTGGCTCGCCAGTTCTTTGCCGAGGGACTTTGTCAGCGCCAGCACCGCGGCCTTGGTTGACGAATATGCCGGGGCCCCTGGGTTGCCCTCTTTCCCAGCGACTGAGCTGAGATTGACGATCCGACCATACTTGGCCGCAATCATGTGCGGCACAACGGCGCGGCTTACGTAGTATGTTCCGATCAAGCCAATTCGCACGACATCTTCAAACGCGCCGTCGGGATATTCCCAGGTGGAGGCGTTCGGGCCGACAATGGCCGCATTATTGATGAGAATGTCGATTTTACCAAAAGTGCCGGCGGCGCTTTCCGTCGCCGCTTGAACAGCCGTCTGGTCACTGATGTCGACGTTCAGTGCCTGGATATTGGCCGGGTCGCCGCCAAGGCTTTCGCCCAAGGCATCGAGCAGCGCTTGGTCAACGTCCCAGACCGACACCTTGCCGCCGCTGTCCAGAATGCGCTTGGCGACCGTGTGACCGATACCTTGCCCGCCACCAGTGACGATGGCGACGCGGCCATCAAAATCGTACTTATTCATGATTGCGCTTTCTCTGAGGGTATTGTCAGATTAAATATGTGGGGCCTCATCTTCCGCTCCAATCTGCTAACAGATTGGACAAATATCTGTTTCCTGTTCGGCATTCGCCAACAGCCGCTATTAAAATCAGCCCGAGATCCGCTCAAAAACTATAGCAAATGATTTTAATCTGACAACACCTAGCGCACTCATCGGCAAGGTCGCACCCCTAAGGTCTAATGTGTTCACTTTTCGTTCTAAGCGGGCTACCTTGGCACGACAAGGCATCAATGGCAGGTTTGGCAGCATCATGAACGCGGCATATCTTGAGAAGCTGAACGACAATCAACGTGCGGCCGTGGTCTTCGGCGTTGAGGATGACATCTTGCCTCCGCCGTTGTTGGTCATTGCCGGGGCGGGTTCTGGCAAAACCAACACTCTCGCGCATCGTGTCGCGCATCTTCTTGTCAACGGGGCCGATCCGCGCCGCATCCTGCTCATGACCTTCTCGCGCCGGGCGGCCACGGAGCTGGCCCGGCGCGTAGAGCGGATCACGTCTCAGGCCATGGGAACCGGCTACGCTGCCGAAGCGCTGACTTGGACCGGGACATTTCACGGCATCGGGGCCCGGATATTGCGTGAACATGCTCTGGCGATCGGGCTCAATCCAGA